>CAWUNP010000076.1:0-6813 GCA_963923805.1 uncultured Novosphingobium sp.
GGCATGGAAGGCGGCAAAATCGTCGTAGGCAAAGCTGAGGCATTCAAATTGCGGCCGGATGGCAATCAACGGCAAGCGCACCGCCGTCTTGATCCCGAATGCCCCGCAATCGCCGGTGAACAGCCCGGTCAGATCGGGGCCATAGAACCGCGTGCCGCCGCCGACATCGGTGGACAGCAAATCGCCATTGGCCAGGACCACATCGATACCCAGCAGCGATTGGGCGGAAATCCCGTGGGCCGTGCTGCCATGGCTCAGCGTATTCTGGCTGACGCTGCCGCCAACGGTCGCGGCGATCCCGGAAAAGGGGCCATAGAAGGGCGTGCGCAGGTTACGCGCATCAAGTGCGGCCTTGAGCGCGGCCCAGGTTACCCCCGCGCCGCACGTGACAACGGCCTTGGCCTCGTCAATCTGGATGGTGTCGAGCGCGCCGGTATCGATCAGGACGTGACCGCCTGCGGGCCGGATATAGCCGTCAGTATAGGATGCGCCGCCGCCGCGCGGGATCATCGCGGTTCCGGCCGCTGCGCAAAGCCGGACCGCAGCCTGGACGGCGCTCGCGTCGGCCGGCCGCACGACCGCCACAGGGGCTCCGCCGGTGCGGTAGACATCGTTGGAAAACTGCTCGAGCGTGGCCGGATCCGTGCGCACGGCATCCTGCCCCAGGGCGCCGCGCAGCGCATCGATTAAAGTAGACAGGGTCATGGGCTGCTTATCCAAACCATCGCGGTATTTTGCCAGAGCTTTTGCCTCTCTGGCCGTAGCGTGGTGGCCGTGCAGCCCGGATCTATCCGGCCAGCGGAGATTTCGGCGCATGGCAGGCTGCGTCGGACCGTCAGGCGATCAGGCTGGCAATGTTGCGTCAGGCATCATGCCGGTCGCAAGGGAGCACAGATCATGGAGCTTGGCCGACGCACCTTTCTGGGAGGGCTTGTCGCAGCGGCTGCTGCCGGGGCGAATATCCATCCGGCCAGCGCGCGCTCCGGCGCCGCGGCCGGGCCAGCGAACACGGCCATGCGCAACTTCATGCTAATGCGCGGCGCGCTGGATGAACGGCTGGTGGTGAGCTGGGTCAGTGCGCGCTACTATGCCGTGATCGAGGACCGCATGGATCCGCTGTTCTCGGTGGTTTCTGCGGTTTTTGCGCGGCATCGGCGAATGGCTGACGGCGGGGTGATGGCTGTGAACGCCGAACTGGCCTGGTTCACCGATCCCGCCAGCGGGCAGGCCTTGGAGACTTACCGCAATCCGCTCAACGGGAAGGTGGTCAAAGTGCCGGGCGGGGGCTTTTCTCCCTCGCGCGTGATCTTCGGGCCAGACCTGTCGTTCCGGCTGGAAAAACCGGTCCCCGGACTGGAAATGGCGCATGAGGTGCTGCCAGCCGAAGTGCAGGGGGGCGATGTCTGGCTGACGGAACGAACCCGCACCGCCTTTACCGCACCGGGTGCAGCGCGCCCCTTCCGCTATTCAGAGAGCAATACCTTCCGCGCCAGCGCGCGGGCCTTGGCCGATCCCCATGCGACCCGGGTGGTCAGCGATGTTTCGTTTGCCAATGTCTGCTCGTGGCGGCCCTGGCTGGAAATGGGCGATCAGCCCGGACACCTGACGGCGGTAGGCCATGGTCGCCACGGGGCCGCCATGGCCGATTTGCCGCCGGCCTGGATCGCCGCAACCAAGGCCCGGCGCCCCGATGTCTGGCACGAGCCGGAAGCCCTGCTGGCGCCGCTGTGGGATCGGCCCTGATCGCGCCCTAGGCCAGAAACCGGCGCATCTCGGCGGCGATGCGGTCTGCCGCAAGGTCGAAGATATCGGACGTCAGATCGGGCAGTTCGCAAACCTGGCTGTCCGCAATGAGCGCGGCCGCAGCAATCGACACGTCGCGCAAATCCTCGGCCGGCTGCAGTAGCAGGACCGGCTGCTTGAGCAGCGCCAGCCGGGCATAGTCCCAGGCCCAGACCGCGCGGTAAACCCCGGTGTAGCGGTGCATGGCGTGTGACTTGTCGGCAAAGTTCCACACGGCCGTGTCCAGCGGCACCCGCAGGTCACGCTTGGTTACGGCATAGGTCCAGAACATTTCGAACAGGGCGCGGGCCGTTTCCCCCTGTTCATCAGGGCCGGGCTGGGTCTCGGCCTGATGAAGCCGCTGAGCGCGTTCGGCGGGTGGGAGCATGGGAATGCCGGTCAGGACGATCCGCCGGACATGGGCGGGAAGGTGCAGCGCCAGTTCGATTGCCAGCAGCGTGCCGGAATGAAACCCGTAAAGATCGACCGGACCGGTGATCTCCAGGGCATCAAGCGCATCGGCAAAGGCGGCGGCATAACCGGCGATGTCCAGTTGCTCCGGCGGGGGATCGGACATCCCGTAGCCCGGCGTATCGAAAGCAATCACCCGCCGGTCCTGTCCCAGTGCAGCAATCAGGGGCTCATATTCGAACGAGGATGCCGGGTTCTGGTGCAGCAGCACTATCACGGGCGCAGTGCTAATGGCCGGGCCGGCGGTGCGGTAATGCAATTGCCCGTAGCGGCAGCGGGTATAGGCCCGGGTCACGCCCGGCGTACTGCGGACGTGGTTGGTGAAGGCGTTGCCAGGAGCTGTCATATCGATTTTCCGCTGGAGCAGGTTGGGTAGAGGGCAGGTACGAAAACGGCCGCACTCGCGTGCGGCCGTTCCCGTTGTTCAGGTGGTGTTGCGCCAGATTAGAACTTGACCTTGAGCTGCACCCCAACCGTGCGCTTTTCAGGTAGGTTGTAGAACAGCGCGGCGTTCGCCTTGACGCCAGCCGGCGCGCTGCCAACCGGATCGAACAGGGTCTGATCGATCAGGCTGTTGATCTTGGTGTCGTTGAACAGGTTGTTGACGAACATTTCGAGCGAGAAGGGCCCCTTGGCCAGGCCAGCCCGCATATTGACCACGTTGCGGCCTGCAGTCTTGGCGATGTTGGCCTGGCTGCTCCAGAAGCCCGAGCGGTAGGACCAGTCCGTGCGCCAGAACCAGCTGGTATCTTCCAGCCCGCGAACGTCGCCGGCAAAGTTGACGGCGGCATTGGTCGAGTACTTCGAGATGAACTGGCCTTCCTTGCCCGAGAAGTCAAAGATGCCGGTCAGCTGGCTGAGCGAGACGCTCTTGAACGACTTGATGTTGCTGTCGGTCACCGCACCGGCGAACTCCAGCGTGATCAGGTCGTTGACCTTCAGCTGCATCTCGGTTTCGACACCCTTGACGTCCATGGCGCCGGAGTTCTGGAAACCACCGGTCAGGGTCGGGGTCGGGGTGGTCGGAACCAGCAGGGTCACCGAGTTGATCTGGTTACGCCACTGGGCATAGAACCCGGCAGCGGTAAACCGCAGCGCGCCATCCAGGGCGCGGCCCTTGATCCCGATTTCGTAGTTGGTGATTTTTTCCGGCTCGATCGCGACGCGCACCCCGGCACCGGCAGCAGCGGTCTGGACAACCGCCGGCTGGGTCAGGATGGCAGAGTTGAACTGTGCCGGGTTCACACCCTTGGCCCACGAAGCATAGACCATCACGTCCGGGTTGACGTCATAGTTAACGATCAGACGCGGGGTGAAGTTCTTGTAGGTGGCATTGGCCAGCAGCGAGCGGGCGGCATAGGTGCCAACCGGCAGCAGATCGGGAACGGTGATCGTGACCGGCGCTGCCCCGGCATAGACGTAGAGCTTGTCAACCTGGTAACGCCCTTCGGCGCTGATCGAGAAGCTGTCAGTCGGGTTAAGCGTCAGCCCGAAGAAGCCACCATAGGTCTTGTTCTGGCTGATCCCGCCCGGTGCAGAGGTGAGTGCGGCGGTCAGCGGAACGGTGGTGCCGCGCTGCGCCGCCTGGGTCCTGGCGTTGAGGTAGCTGACGCCGACCACGGCGCTCAGCAGCTTCGATTCATAGGCCAGACGGGCTTCGACCGAGCTGTCGCTGGCCTTGCGTTCAACCAGGAACGGGAAGTCATAATACCCGCGCGGCGCCGTTGCCGGAACTGCGCCGGTGCCGGCCGCGATGGCCGAGCTGTCGAACCCGTCAAGGTCGATCATCGTGTTCCAGAATTCCTTGTTCCAGCCGGCCAGAACCGAGGCCGTCAGCTGGCTGCTCAGTTCGACATCGGCCGAAACATGGTAGTGGCGGAACTGACGCAGCAGGCCGTAGCCCTGAACACCGTCTTCCGGCTTGACCAGGCGGTTGTCCGGCAGGGCCAGGAACGAGCGGGTCAGCGAATCGTTGCTCGCATTGGCCGAAACCGGATTGAGCGGATGGGCAACAACGCCGCAGATGTACTTGTTGCTGACCGGGACGCCCAGCGAGACGCCATTCGAGCCCAGCACGCCGCGCGTGTCGCCCGTCAGGGTGCAGTTCGACTGGTTGGCCAGGATGACCGTGCCAGCGGCATTCTTGACGTCAAAAGCGACAACGCGGCCATTGGCGGGTGCGCCATCGCTATCGCGCGAGAGCATGGCGAAGCCCTTGATCGTGATGCCGCTGGTCGGCTTGAACACGATCATGCCGGTGCCGGCGAGGGTCGACTGGTCACCCAGGGTCCGGCCGTCGGCCGAATTGAGCCACGAGCCGTGCTTGCGGAAATAGTCGGTGCTGATGCGAACGCTCAGCACGTCGTCAACCAGCGCGCCTTCAAGGTCACCATGCAGTTTGACGTTACCGTGCGTGCCACCCATCATCGAGGCCGAGCCGGCCAGTTCGTTGCCGGGGGTCTTGTTGACCACGTTGATCGCGCCAGCGAAGGTGTTGCGGCCGTAGAACGCGCTCTGCGGACCCTTCAGGATTTCGATGCGCTCGGGGCTGCTGATCGAGGTGAAGGCCGAAGGCGAGGAAACCGGCACGCCGTCGATGAACAGCGAAGTGGTGGTGGCGTTCGGCGTGGCTGAAGCGAAACCGCGCAGCACAACCTGCTGGAAGCCGCGGTCGGCATGGCCGGACGAGCTGTCGTTGATGTTGATGCCCGGGGTCGATGCCGCCAGGTTCTGCATGGTGGTGATGCCGCGGGCCTCAAGGGCTTCCGAGGTGACCGCAGTGATCGTCAGCGGCGTGTCAAGAATGTCTTCCTGGCGCTTGCGGGCGGTCACGACGATATCGCCGGCATCGGCGGCTGCATTATCAGCGCCGGCTTCGGCTGGGTCTGCCGTGGCGGCGAAAGCGGCCGGCGACCACACGATCGCACCGGCAATCGCGACGATGGATAGGGTCGAAGACCAACGGGCAGTTTGTTTTTGACGAGTCATGATACCCCCTCAGGTTTATTCTCTAGGCCTCGGCCACAACTTTGGCCGATTTCTGGGTGAAGTTGCCAACAATCCCAACATGCTGGCGGTGAGACTTACGTATCTGGACCGAAGACTGAACGGTCATTGCAACGATTGCTTCGCAGTGCCTGTTTAGGGCTGGTGAAGCAGCTCTGGAATTGATCGCACTCCCTTGTCGTGCCTCTTCGGGTGGAGGCTTACCTTGGCAATCAAAGGCTCGAGACGGTGAATGTTAACCCCATGGCTCGCACTGTTCGCCTGTCGGATTGATGACCACGATGGGACAGCTAGGCCAGCAGTGTGCGGGCCGATCGCGGTAAAGTTCAATTGTCCGCCCTGCGGATCAATCCACGGCATCCGGTGCAGGCTGATGAAGTGATTTGGCAGGTCAGCGGGCATGGAAGCACTCGATAATGGTTTTCAAGAAGTCGTCGGCATCGTTGCAGATGTCGAGACTGCGGCCGATCGTCTGGTCACTGCGCTGGGTTACACGGTGCACCATCGCGGCCTGGTACCCGATGGGGCTCTGGCCCTGATGACCGGGGCGCCGGGGCGCGCGGCGCAGGAAATCCTGCTCGGCAATCCGCAGACGGCGCGGGGCGATATCCGGCTGGTGCAATTTGCCGGTGCGCCCGGCGGGCGGATGCGCGATGGAGGGCAGGCCTGGGACACCGGCGGAATCTTCGACATCAATATCCGCGCGCTGAACGGGATCGAGCCGCTGCACCTCTCGCTGGGGTTGGCCGGCTTCGTGGCACCTGCACCGATCACCGATTGGGATTTCGGCCCGCTCAGCGTGCGCGAGGTGGTAGCCAATGATGCCGACGGCCTGGCGATTGCCTTGATGGAACGGGTCAGCCCGCCGCTGGTGGGGTTTGAACAGCTGTCCGGTCCGGCCAGTTGGGTTTTCAATTCCACGCAGGTCGTGCCGGACTTTGCCAGTGCCCGGGCCTTTTACCGCGATGTCCTGGGCTGGCTGCCGGTGCAGGAGACGCGGCAGCGGCACGCAACCGGCCACAACTGCATGGGGCTGCCGTTCGGTCTGGCGCAGCATATCGAGATCGAGATCGGGATCTATCACCCCGCCGGGAGGATGGAAGGTTCGGTCGAGATCATTGCTTTCCCCTTTGCGGGGATCGACTTTTCAACGGCGGCCCCTCCGGATCGGGGCTGGGCCAGCTTGCGCTTTCCGGTCCGCGATCTTGATGCCGTTGTGGCGCGGCTCAATGCCGCCAGGCAGCATGTCAGTGACCCGGTGGAGTTTGACTGGGCGCCATTTGGGCCGGTGCGCGCGGTAGTGCTGCACACACCGTGGGGCGCACGATTGGAACTGCTGGAATTGCTCTAGCCGGCGGCCGAAAAGCCGGGTCTAGACCGGCTCTGCCGGATAGAGCCACGGCTGGCTGCGGCGTTGAGCGGCCTCGAACGCGGCGATGTCGGCGCTGAAGCGGCCGATCACTTCGTCCGTTTCGTCCCAGCCCATCAGCAGCGCCTGCTTGCGCTCAGGAGCAATGCCGAAGGCAATCGGGGCAAGATCGCCCGCCGTGATGG
>CAWUNP010000077.1:0-6676 GCA_963923805.1 uncultured Novosphingobium sp.
TCGGCAGCGTCAGATGTGTATAAGAGCCAGATCCTCGGCGTTCCAACCGTGCGCGAAGCTGACGGCCTGGCGATGAGTTCGCGCAATGCCTATCTTTCTGCTGAACAGCGCAACCAGGCAGTTGCCTTGCCCCGCGCGATGCGGGCGGCGATTGAGGCTATGGTGCGGGGACAGGACGTGACTGCGGCCATGGCCGAACTCGAAGCCAGCCTGACCGCCGGCGGTTTTTCCTCGGTGGACTATGCCGAAGTTCGCGATCCCGGCTCGATCGCGCGTGTCTCAAATCCTTCTGAGCAGCCAGCCCGGCTATTCGTCGCCGCGCGAATTGGTGGAACCAGGCTGATCGACAACATGCCGGTCAGCAAAGACTGAATTCCGACAGACGGAACAAGCTCTGACAGGACCGATTGGCCGACAAGGGGCCGACCCGGGACGACCGTGCCGCCGCCCGATTGAGCGGCGGGACGACCGTAAAGGTTACTGGGCCAGTCGCAGCGAGATCAGCGCACGGTTGTCCTGCCCGCTCATCCCAGTGAGACCGCGATTGGCTTCAAGCGCCAGTTCGAGACCCTTATCGCCGAAGCGATACGCATAGCCCAGGCCGAGCAGCGAGCGGCGCATGCCGGCAACGCTTTCCCAGCGGTAGTCCGCGTAGAAGCGATTGCGCCCGCCATCGTTGGCAACCAGCTTGGCGCCCATCTGATAGCCGCAGCGCAGCGATGACAGCTGCACGTCGTTATCTTCGCACAGCAGGCCCGGGCTCAACAGCAGGCGGGCCGACTTGCCCAGCTCATCATTGCCCGTTAGCTGGATCGGCGCCGTCAAAGGCACGCTGATCCGGGTCGTATCGACCGAGCCCACGGCAAAGGCGATGCCCGAGCGGCTTTCGCCTAGGTAGCGCGCCGCCAGCGCAGCAGAGCCAAGCTTCTCCCGGGCATGCGAGACAATCGCATCGGTGGTCACGACCGTGTTACCAATGTAGAAGTCACCACTCAGCATCCAGCCATAGACCTGGCGCTTGCCGGACATGGAACCGTCAAGCACGAAGCCATCGCTTTCAGTCAGGCCAAAGTCGTACCATCCCTGGCCATAGCCCGCAAAGGCTCCAGTGCGCAGCGTGTTGCTGATGGCGTAGCGCCCGTAGACGGTGAGCTGCAGGCTCTCGTCCGAGATCGAGCTGTTGGTGAAGCCGGTTAGCGTTTCGCTTGACTGGGAAGTCAGCAGCGATGCCCCGAGCGTCAGATCGGCATCCATCCGGCGTTCGTAGCGCAGGCTCGCAAACATGCGCGAGTTCCGATGCCCAGCCAGCTTCGAATAAGTCAATCCGAAGTCGGCAAAGACTTGGTTGCGGCTCCCGCACTCGCTCAGCAGCTTCGTGTAGTCGAGCTTGACCTTACCGCCCGACTGGTTGGCATTGGCCGCGCCCGACAGGCTCTTGGCCTTGGCCATACTGCAGGCATCGTCATTGCTGGCACGCATTAGGGATTCATTGAAGCTTAACATGTCGCCAAGGCTTTGGGCCACGTAGCTGCGCAGGCTCGTGCGCAGCTTGTCGCTGACCTCGGCCAGCTTGCGGCCGATCTCATCGACGTTCAGCACGGTCACGGTCAGTGTCTGGTAGCTGGCATTGCCCGCCGCATCGACTGCCTTGATCCGCACCACATAGGTGTTGTTGCGGTCGCTGTCAGTCGGGTTCTCGAAGTCGGTGGCCGCCACGAAGACCAGCGCACCGGTGCGCGGGTCGATGCGGAAGCTGGCGCCATCGCTGCCGGCCTCGATCGACCAGGTGACGGTTTCGTTGGCCGTGAAGGTGGTGACCGGGGTAAGCCCTTCATTGAGCGACAGGGCCGAAGCCGCCGCACCCGCGCCGCCGCTGGGACCGGTGATGACCGGCGCGGTATCATCGACGTCCAGAACGGTCACGGTGATCGTCTGGGTGCTGACGTTTCCAGCCGCATCCGTCGCCGTCACGGTCAGGATATAAGTGTTGTTGGTATCGGCATCGGTCGGACGCTCGAAGTCGGGCGCGGTCACGAAAGTGATCGTGCCATCGGCGGCGATCGCGAACTTCGCGCGCTCGCTGCCGCCGGAGACCGACCAGGTGACCGGCTCGTTCGAAGTCAGCTTGGTCACGGCCGTCTGGTTTTCGTTCACTGCAATGGCCAAGGTTGTTGCGCCATTGGCAATCAGCGGGGCCGTGTCATCGACGTCGAGGACAGTAACCGTGATCGTCTGAGTACTGAGATTGCCCGCAGGATCGATCGCGGTGATAGTCAGGATATAAGTGTTGTTGGTATCGACATCGACCGGCGCCTCGAAATCGGGCGTGGCGGCGAAGGTGATGGTACCGTCAGGCGCGATTTGGAACTTTTGCATATCGTTGCCGCCGGTGACCATCCAGGTCACCGGCTTGTCGGCCGTAACCTTGGTCACAGCGTTCTGCCCTTCGTTGACGGAGATCGCCGAAGCAGCCGCGCCAGCACCGCCGCTCGGGCCGGTAATGATGGCCGGCGTTTCATCAACATTGGTTTCGTTGAGCTTGACTTCGATCGGGGTCGTGTTGGTGCCATCCGAAACGGTCACGGTCAGCGTCTGGGCGTTCGGCGCAGCTTCGAAGTCGTTCGCAAGCGAGGCCACCCCTGTGGCCGTCAGGGTGATAGCTCCGGTCGATGCATTGATTGCATACCAGCCACTACCGTTGCCGGCCACGATGCTGAAGGTCAGCGGATTGTTCTCGGGATCGGTCGCACTTACCGTTCCAAGTGTCGCACCGCTCACCGAATTTTCAGCGTAATTGAAGCTGTACGAAGGAGCATTGTTTGAACCGGTCGCGTTAGTCGAGGTGAACGACGGCGCAGAGTTGGCCGGGAAGTCAGCCTGAAGCGCTGCGAAAACATCAGCCGGGCTGAAGTTGGCGCTGCCATCGGTGTTGTCGGAGGTAATCAGACTGCCGAAGCCCGCCGTGGCCGTCCGCGAGGGCAGGACCAAGATGTAGGTCTTGCTCAGGCTTTGGCTGGATCGCACGTACCCATCGCTTGCATCCGGAGCCACACTGGCTGTCGTTACGCCGAAGTAATCAACCCCGCCTCCCGAGGCATTCTTCTGCCAGTTAAGCACTGCATCGTTGATCGTGTAGGTCGTATTGTTCGAGAAGTAGATCTTGAGGCCAACCGACAAGTCGTTGCCCTGCGAACCACCCCACGTTGAACCGCTCTGCGACATTACGATCCTGGTGATCGCCAAGGTCCCAAAACTCCGCGAGTTGCTGTTCTGGTTGGCGTTTGGCCCGGAATATTCTGCAATCGCCCCCGTGGTGAAGGTTGCCTGAACGCCGGTCGGTGCAGACTGCTGCGGCGCCGCATAAGTGAACGCGCCGTTAGAGGTGGCCGTACCGCCAACTGTGGTGACGGCAACATTCACAGCCCCTGCCGAGCCCGCAGGCGCAAGCGCAGTAATTTGGGTGGCGCTGTTCACGGTAAAGGATGTTGCGGCCGTTGTGCCGAAGTTGACCGCCGTCGCACCTGTGAAGTTGGTGCCGGTGATGACTACGCTGGTTCCGCCCGCGGTTGTGCCGCTCGATGGCGAAACTGCGGTGATTGTGGGAGCGGACTGCTGCGGTACCGCATAGGTAAACGCACCATTCGACGTGGCGGTGCCACCGGCCGTGGTGACAGCAACATTAACCGCCCCAGCCGCTCCGGCAGGTGATACCGCCGTGATCTGGGTCGCGCTGTTAACGGTAAACGAACTGGCCGCAGTGCTACCAAAGTTAACCGCAGTTGCGCCGGTTAGGTCTGTCCCGGTGATCACCACGCTGGTCCCGCCCGCGGTCGAGCCACTGGAAGGAGAAACTGCCGAGATCGTAGGGGCAGAAGGACTGGCCGACGTATAGGTGTAGGCGCTACTAAGGGTAGCGGCACCACCTGGAGTCGCAATGCCAACGTCAACGGTGCCCGCCACGCCTGAGGGCACGGTCGCCGTTATTTGGGTGCCACTGTTAACGATACTGCGAGCCAACACACCGCCAAAGCTCACCACTGCACCTGACACAAAATTGGTGCCGGTGATGACAGCCGTGTTGCCGCCAGCAAGCGGACCGGATGTTGCCGAAATCGACGCCACAGTGGGAGCCGGATAGCCCGTCAGCGAATACGTGAACGGAAAGCTACCTTGGCCACCCGGAGTTGTGATCGAAATGCTTGAAGGACCACCCGAGGCGTTCGATGGTGTTATGAGCGTTATCTGCGTATCGCTATTCACGGTGAACGACGCTGCGGGCGCACCCGAAAGGGTCACAGCTGTCGCCCCGGTTAACCCGGTCCCGCGGAGCACGACACTGGTGCCGCCAGACGCAGGCCCGAAAGTTGGCGTTGCGCTTGTTACAACTGGGGCCGCTGCGGCTACATAAGTAAGACCAGCCAAGCGGGTTGCCGTTCCCGCCGCTGTAGTGACAGTGACATCGACAGCACCTACCGAGCCTGCGGGCACCTTGACATTGAGCTGATTTGATCCCGTTAGATAGAAAGTCGGCGCCGCGACACCGCCAAAGCTAACCGCACTGGTGGTGGCCAAGTTCGTCCCGGCAATCGCGATGTACATACCGCCAGCCGCAGAAACGGATTGTGGGTTCACGGATGAAATCGTCGGAGCGCTGGGCGAGGTAGCCAGGTAAGTGAGATTGATCGATGCAGCACCATTTGGCGTCGTGACCACCAGCGGCACGCTTGTGTTAACAGTTCCAGCCGGGACCGCGACTTCAAGACGGTAGGCTGTGGCGCTTTGCTGGACCACAGCAAAAGCAGCCGCGTTGCCAGCAACGGTGACACTGGTCGCGAGTTCAAGATTTGAGCCAAAGACGGCAATCTTGCCCCCTGTGGGCGCTGGCGAGGTATTCGACACACCGACGATTACAGGCGCCAGTGCCGAGGTATAGGTAAACTGGGTTGCCGCAGTGGTTGAACCAGCCGCATTGGTTACCACGATGGGCACAGTGCCAGTTCCGGGAGGGGCATAAGCCGAGATGAGGTTGCTGCCGGTCAAAGAAAACGCGAGTGCCGGGACGCCGCCAAACGTTACAGAGGTAGTTCCGGTAAAGTTGCTGCCATTTATGAATACCCGTGCGCCACCCGCCTCAACGCCTGTAGCTCCAGTCACAGATGTGATCACCGGTGTGGCTGGAGCAGCCACATAGGTGAAGCCATTGCTCGAGGAAACCGTGCCTCCGTTCGTTTGGATTTCGAGGTAAGCTGGGCCCGTCGAGCTGCCGACTGACGGCGTTGTGAACGTGATCTGGGTTGAACTCACCACAGTATAAGGCAGCGACTGCGGGCCGAACAGTCCGAAACGAACCGCCTGCACATTGGTGAAGTTAGTACCAGTGACGGTTACAAGCGTGCCGCCAGTAGCTGGGCCCGTCGATGGCGAAATGGTGGTGATCGTCGGCGGTGGAGGCACGACTGCATAGGTATAGGCGCCAGCCAGCGTAGCAGAGCCGCCTGCAGTGGTGACCACAACGTCAACCGTGCCCGCTGCTCTTGCAGCTGTAACCGCCGTGATCGACGAAGTGCTGTTTACAGTGACCGAGGTCGCCGCGACCCCGCCGAAGGATACCGTCGCGCCCTGAATAAAATTGTTACCCTGGATCTGGACGCTGGTGCCCCCACCCACGTCGCCAACCGTTGTGCTGATTGAAAAAACCTGCGGCTGAGCAGCAAAAACAAAGGCGTTTGATCGCGAGCCTCTACCCGATGCGGTGACAACCTCGATAGAATAGGTGCCACCCGCACCCCCAATAGAAGGTGAAACAGCGGTGATTTGTGTCGGGCTGTTAACCGTGAACGATTGCGCAGGCTGATTATTAAAGTTGCCTCCAACAAAATTGACCTGGGTGACATTCGAGAAATTCGTGCCGGTGATCACTACGGTTGTCCCGCCACTTACGGGGCCGCTGGAAGGGCTAACCGCACTGACAGTGGGCGGCGGCGGAAGGTATGTAAATGCGCCAGTTGACGTGACCGAGCCACCACTTGTTATGACTTGGACGTTAGCCGCGCCGGATGTGCCCGCCGGAACGATTACGGAAACACTGTTGCTCGAAACACTCATGACTGTTGCCGAAACGCCATTGAACTTAACGCCGGTAACAATTGGATTGGATATCCCGTCGTAAAAGCCCGACCCCGAAATGACTATCGGATAACCCCCAGCTGAATCCCCTGAGGTTTGGCTAAGGGATGAGATTGTCGGTTCGGGGAGAACTTCAAGCCCAGACGTAAAGTAAGAGCCATTCGGTGTATCAATCCCAATGGATCCACGCCCAGTTTGGGTAAACGCCGGCGTAACAGCAGTGATTTGGGTCGAGCTATCGACAGTGAAGCTCGCAAAGTCGTCTCGGCCTATGCCTCCGTTCCGCTCCCAATAAACGCGCGTCGCACCCGTGAAATTGGTCCCAGTAATGATGACCGTCTCACCGCCCGCCTTTTTGACCTGGCTCGGTGAAATAGAGCTAATCGTGGGGCTGGCCTGCGCATGAGCAGGTGCCGAAATAGAGGCCTGCATGAGGATGACCAGAAGGACCATCAGGCTCTTTGGCAGATATTTGGCGCCCTTCGCGAACATACTCAAACCCTCACTAGACCGGCGCCGTCATTGCTGCGGGATTTGTCGGCAAGGTCCC
>CAWUNP010000078.1:0-6666 GCA_963923805.1 uncultured Novosphingobium sp.
GCCAACCCATAGAGCACCGCCAGCGGGCGCAGATTGCGCGGCAGCGAAAGGGCCGGCAAGGCACTGCCCTGCCCGGTTCCCGCCAGGCTCCAGGCCCTTAACGCTTCACCGGCCACTTCGGCGCTGCCTGCCGCCCCCGCCTGCAGCGCCAGCCCCCGCCCCAGGGCGGCACGCCCTTCAGCCAGGACCGCCGGGTTCGGCCGCTCCGGATCGAGCATGGCTTCCCAGCCATCGATCAGGGCGAGCAGCGCTTCAACCGATCCGGTCCAGCCGGCCAAAGCCGCCAGGATCGGCTCCCCCGCCGGCCGCTGGTCAGGTTGCTCGGCCAGGCGTTCTCGCCACCAGGCCAGCTTGATCTGGGCCAGCAGCACTTCGCGGGCTTGGCCCACAATGCTGCCCAGCTTGGCATCAAGGGCCAGGGCCGCCAGTTGCACCGGCCGGACTGCAGCCGGGGCATAGGCCAGGGCCAGGCGGATTTCGGGGGAGAGAGAGGCTTCAAGCACGATGGTCATCCGGTTGCGAAGGCAGTCCTGCCAAGGGCCAGGGGAAAGACCCTAAGGCGGCGTTAACCTTGTTACTTCAGTGATCGCAAACCAGCCTCATCAAAAAACATCATCAGAAAGTCCACCCAGGCTTTGAGGGCTTTATGACGATGTCGATTCGCCGAACCATGCGAAGGCTCCGGCGCGCCACTGGTGGCAATGCCACCATGCTGCTGGCTTGCGGCATGCCCGCGGTAATCGGCGGCGCCTGTCTCGCGGTTGACGTGGCGCAGTGGTATATCTGGAAACGCGATCTGCAATTTGCTGTCGATCAGGCCGCCCTCGCCGGGGCCTGGACCATGACCAATCAGAATGCCGCCGTGCAGCAGACCTATGCGACCGGCCCGGTGATCGAACTGGCACGATATGGCGATAGCCCGGAAAACAACAGCGTCAGGGTAAGCGCGTCAGCCACGCAGCTCCTGTCCTTTTCCAGCCTGCTGACCGGCGCCGCTGCCACGGTGACCGCATCGGCCCAGGCGACCTATGCCACGACGACCAACTGGATCGCCTGCCTGCTGGCGACCAGTCCATCCGCACCCAAGGCCTTCAAGTTTGGCGGCAGTGTCGATGGCAGCACCACCTGCGGCGTCGGCACCCTGTCCAACGATCCCACGGCGGCCATGTTTGAGGCCGGCAATACCAACAACAATCTGGGCAACCCGGTGGCGACGGGCGGGATCGACAGCAGCTTTTCGAACTACGGCAAAAACCGGATGCATCCCAATACCAGCGGCCTGTCGGATCCCTTTGCCGCGCTGAGCGCACCCAGCGCAAGCGGCAACCCGGCGCAGGTCTATGCCTGTTCGGGCAATACCACGGGGACCGGTTCAGCCAGCACGGTGACAACCGCCACCGTCCGGACGCGAACCAGGATCGAATACCTCTACAAGATCGGATCGAATGCCAACAACTATACCGATTACCTGTTCCCGGCCGGCAGCCAGACCGAGGCGAATGGCTACCTGCCGAATTATGACAATGATCCTGGCCTGCTGGCCAACCTGCAAACCGTCCCCGATGGGACAATCGCCGGCGGCCCCTACCAGACCGGCCCGGTGATCAGCAGCTATGCCGCAGTGCAGCGCCAGGGCGGCAGTCCGATCGACGCCGCCGGCCTCGCCGCCAAGGCCCACTCCATCGCCACCGCGCCGCCCTATGGCCTCAATTCAGCCAATCTTGGCAAGGCCAGCGTCACCCCGGCTGCCTCCCGGGTCGCCGGGGCCAGCGAATTCCTGGTAACCTACGAATACAGCGTCCCCAATGTGCTGCACTTCGCCGGGATCGGCGCCATTCCGCTCAGCTATTCGCGGCCGATCTTCGTGCTTAACTAGCCCCCCGGGCAGCGCATTTAAGAAATCACTGCAAAATTAAGCATATACGTTTGCCAGACTGTTACTTGGCCGGGCTAGGCCGCGATGCAGGTTGCGCGGGGCGTTGCTGGATGGTTCGAATGGGGTAAGCAGTTGCAGGTGCTGGCGGGGATGCTGCGGCAGACCCGGCACCGCCTTGCCCGGCTGCGGCGCGATCGGGCCGGCAACACCCTGGCCATCATCGCCGCGGGGCTGTTTCCGCTGCTGGCGCTGGTTGGCGGCGGGATCGACATGGGCCGCAACTATCTGGCGCAGACCCGCCTTCAGCAAGCCTGCGATGCCGGCGTGCTGGCCGCGCGCAAGCAGTTGGGCTCGCAATTCGTGCTCAATGCCCAGATCCCGTCGGATGTCGCGACGGTCGGCAATCGCTTCTTCAACGTCAATTACCGGGCCGGTGCCTTTGGCACCCGCGACCGCGCGTTCCAGATGACCCTCGAACCTGATTACGCCATCAGCGGCCTTGCTTCGGTCACTGTTCCGACCACGATCATGAGCCTGTTTGGCTATGATCAGGCCGACCTGTCGGTCACTTGCATGGCCAATCTGAACTTTTCGAACACCGATGTGATGTTCGTGCTCGATACCACCGGTTCAATGAGCTGGACCAACCCCGGCGACACCCAGCCCAAGATCGAAATCCTGCGCCAGACGGTGAAGGACTTTTACGCGCAGGTCCAGGCGACCAAGACCCCCGGCACGCGCATTCGCTATGGCTTTCTGCCCTATTCCAGCAACGTCAATGTGGGCGGGATCCTGAAGCCCAAATGGATGGTGGACAGCTGGCATTACAATGGCCGCCTGCCCCAGCAGACCGGCACGATCACCACGGCGGCGGTCTTCAAGGAAAACTGGACCTACGTCAGCGGCAGCGAAGTGGCCAGCGGCTGGACCATCGAACCATCGCGCCCGGCCAACACCAAAACGGCCACGCCTGTCGGCAACTGGACCGATCCGGACGGCACCCAGAACTGGGAGTATATCCTCAACGGCACCGACTATGAATGCGGCTGGACCGACGCGACCCAGACCGAGGCCAAGGTCTCGTCCAA
This sequence comes from uncultured Novosphingobium sp., assembly GCA_963923805.1. GTDB lineage: Bacteria > Pseudomonadota > Alphaproteobacteria > Sphingomonadales > Sphingomonadaceae > Novosphingobium. The sequence goes on from CAWUNP010000078.1 coordinate 2,965, forward strand.
GACCTACACCGACTATCGCTATATCTACAGCCTGCTCGACAAGCCGGCCACGACCACGCCGGTCATGACCTGGCGCTATCAGACCATTCCGGTTGACGTCTCCAGCCTGAAACAGGGCGGCACGTTGCAGATCGGCGGCAAGGTTTCCGTGCCGAACATGGGCGGCACGCCTTACAGTCCCAGCGATTTTGACGCGTTTTTCCGCGGCTGCATCGAAGAACGCGACACGTACCAGATCACCGACTATGCCAATGTCGACTTCGCTCAGGCGCTCGATCTGGATATCGATCTGGTACCCAGCCCCGCCAATCCGGCAACCCAGTGGCGGCCGCAACTCAACGAGCTTTCCTATATACGCCCGATGGAAAAGGGCTATCAGACCCTGCTCATCGATCCCAAGCCGGCCGATTTCGACGGGGACTATCTCAACTCGCACGATATTCAGGCCGATGCCTGTCCGGCACCAGCCCGCAAACTGGCCGAAATGACCGCCGGTGACGTTGCTGCCTATGTTGACAGCCTGTTTGCAGACGGCGCGACCTATCATGACATTGGCATGATCTGGGGGGCGCGGATGCTGTCTCCCACCGGCCTGTTTGCCGCAGAAAACGCGGACCTGAAGGGCGTTCCAACCAGCCGCCACATGATCTTTCTGACCGATGGCCTGACCTCCCCGGCCGACGTGGCCTACAGTTCCTATGGGATCGAGGCGCTCGATCGCCGGCGCTGGCAACCCGGTTCGGCCCAATCGCTGACCGCAACGGTCGAGAGCCGGATCACCGTCGCCTGCGACGAAGCGAAAAAACGCAACATCAAGATCTGGGTGATCGGCTTCGGGACATTCCTGAACCCCGTTCTGACCCAGTGTGCCGGCCCTGGCCACTCGTTCGAAGCCAGCAATGCGGGTGAGCTGCAGGCCGCCTTTTCCAAAATCGCCACTTCGCTTGGCAATTTGCGGGTATCCAAATGATGCGTCCCCTGATCAACCGCCTGGCCCGCAACCGCCAAGCTGCAACCATCGCCGAATTCGGCCTGATCCTGCCACCGCTGATGATCACGCTGACCGGCCTGTTTGACATGGCGCACAACATGTACACGGCGCAGATGCTGAACGGCGCGGTGCAGGAAGCCGCTCGCAACTCGACAATCGAAGGGGCCACGGGCAACCGCGCAACCCTGGATGCCAGCGTCACCGAAGCGGTGCGGGCCATTTCCCCGGGCGCCAAGGTGGTCTTCAAGCGCACAGCCTATACCGACTTTTCAAGCGTCGGACGCCCCGAAGACTGGACCGACCTCAACCACAACGGCAAGTGCGATACCGGCGAGCCGTTCGAAGACATCAACGGCAACGCCAAGTGGGACAAGAAACCCGGGGCCAACGGCATGGGCGGGGCGCGCGATGCCGTGCTCTACACCGTGACCATCACCTATACGCGGCTGTTCCCGATCGCCGCGCTGATCCCGGGGCAATCGCCAACCTTGCAAATGCGGACGGCCACGGTCTTGCGCAACCAGCCCTATTCAACCAGCCAGACCAGCAATCCGGTCACCGGATTTTGCAAATGAAGTGGCTGCGCGCCCTGCTTCGTAACCGCTCGGGTCTGGCGATGATCGAATTCGCGCTGGGCGCCCCGCCCTTGCTGGTGGCCGGTCTGTGGGGCACCGAAACGGCCAACCTTGCGCTGACCACGATGAAGGTGAACCAGTTGACCGCGCAGATCGCGGACAATGCCTCGCGCGTGGGCGATATCTCCACCCTGCAAGACCGCCGGATCTATGAGAGCGACATCAACGACGTCCTCTTTGGCGCCCAGTTGCAGGCCGGCAAGCTGGACCTGTTCACCCATGGCCGGGTGATCATTTCCAGCCTTGAGGTCCATCCCGAAAACGGGGTGCCATACATTCACTGGCAACGCTGCCGCGGGGCAAAGCCGGTCAATTCCAGCTATGGCCTGGAAGGTCAGGACCTGCCCAATGGCATGGGCCCGATCGGGGAAGAGATCACCGCCATTCCCGGTGATGCAGTAATCTTCACCGAAATCCAGTTTACCTACCAGCCGCTGATCTCGGCCCGGTTCGTCAACGCCACCGAGATCAGGTCGATTGCCTCATTCACCGTGCGCGACCAGCGTGACCTGACCCAGATCTACCAGCAAGACCCGGCCGAGCCCGATCCCGTGCAGAACTGCGGCGCCTATCTGGGCACGATTACCGTTGGTTCGGCTGGCGAGGTCAACTGACCCCGCCAAGCGCCTAGCGATAGCAAACCTTGCGAACGGCCGCCGCAATCCGGTCTGCATCAATGATCGCAGCCTTTTCCAGATTGGCGGCATAGGGCAGCGGCACGTCTTCATCGCACACCCGCAGGACCGGGGCATCGAGGTGATCGAAGCCGTCTTCCATGCAGATTGCCATGATTTCAGACGCGATCGAGCACTGCGGCCAACCCTCTTCCGCCACGACCAGGCGGTTGGTCTTGGCCAGCGAGGTCAGCACGGCCTCCTTGTCGAGCGGACGCAGCGTACGCAGATCGATCACTTCCGCATCGATCCCTTCGGCAGCCAGCGTCCCGGCGGCTTCGAGCGCAAGGCCGACGCCGATCGAGTAGGACACAATCGTCACGTCGCTGCCTTCGCGCATGATCCGCGCCTTGCCGATCGGCAGGACGTGGTCATCCAGTTCTGGCAGTTCGAAGCTGCGGCCATAGACCAGCTCGTTCTCGAGGAAGACCACCGGGTCTTCACAGCGGATCGCCGCCTTCATCAGCCCCTTGGCGTCAGCCGCATCATAGGGCGCGATTACCACCAGGCCGGGCACGTTGGCGTACCACGGGCCATAGTTCTGGCTGTGCTGCGCGCCAACGCGGCTGGCGGCGCCATTCGGCCCGCGGAACACCACCGGGCAGCGCATCTGCCCGCCCGACATGTAGTTGGTCTTGGCGGCCGAGTTGATGATGTGGTCAATCGCCTGCATGGCGAAGTTGAAGGTCATGAACTCGATCACCGGGCGCAGGCCGCCCATCGCCGCACCGGCACCGATCCCGGCAAAGCCATATTCGGTGATCGGCGTATCGATCACGCGGCGCGGGCCGAATTCCTCCAGCAGGCCCTGGGTCACCTTGTAGGCGCCCTGGTACTCGGCCACTTCCTCGCCCATCACGAAGACACGGTCATCGCGGCGCATTTCTTCCGCCATGGCATCGCGCAGCGCTTCGCGCACGGTCGACATCTTCATGTTGGTGCCAGCCGGGATCGCCGGATCGGTCTTGCGCGGTGCGGGCGCCGGACGGACAGCCTGCGCCCCCGCAGCACTGGGGGCCTGCTGCGGTTGTGCAACCACGCCTGAGGTCTCCGCCTGCGCGGAGACTCCCGCTTCTTCGCCCTCACCGCCGATAACCGCGATGACGGTGCCAACCTTGACCCCTTCGGTTCCTTCCGGAACCAGGATCTGGCCGATCACGCCTTCGTCGACGGCTAAGAGACAGGTATCGCCCGCCTTGACCAGCCACTTGGCCAGCGTCCCCTCTTCCATCGTCGGGGACAGCGCGGGCATCTTGAGTTCGATCGCCATCAGTAGCTCTCCACCAGAACGTCGGTGTAGAGTTCGGTCATTTCAGGCTCCGGAGAATTTTCTGCAAAATCAGCGGATTCGGCAACGATTGCGCGAATGCGCTTGTCGATTTCCTTGATCCGCTCCTCATCG
>CAWUNP010000079.1:0-6584 GCA_963923805.1 uncultured Novosphingobium sp.
AGTATCGTCGGCAGCGTCAGATGTGTATAAGAGACAGATGTCGTGGTGCCCGAAGCGATCACTGTCCAGGAACTGGCCAACCGCATGGCGGAAAAGGGCGCAGACCTGGTCAAGGCGCTGTTCAAGCTGGGCATGATGGTCACCGTCAACCAGACGATCGACCAGGATACCGCCGAACTGCTGGTCGAGGAATTCGGCCACAACATCCAGCGCGTTTCGGAAAGCGACGTCGATATCGACTCCAGCGAGGATATCGATGCGCCCGAAACCCTGAAGGCGCGTCCGCCGGTCGTGACCATCATGGGCCACGTCGACCATGGCAAGACCTCGCTGCTCGATGCCCTGCGCGGCACCGACGTGGTCAAGGGCGAAGCCGGCGGCATCACGCAGCACATCGGCGCTTACCAGATCAAGACCAAGGGCGGTGAGCTGATCACCTTCCTGGATACGCCGGGCCACGAAGCCTTTACCGAAATGCGTATGCGCGGTGCCAATGTCACCGACATCGTCATCCTGGTGGTGGCTGGTGACGACGGGATCATGCCGCAGACGATCGAAGCGATCAAACATACCAAGGCCGCCGGCGTGCCGATGATCGTGGCGATCACCAAGGCTGACCGCGACGAATACAACGCCCAGCGCATCCGTGAGCGTCTGCTTGAACACGAAGTCATCGTCGAGGCGATGTCGGGTGACGTGCAGGACGTCGAAGTCTCGGCCAAGACCGGTGCCGGGCTGGACCAGCTGATCGAGAAGATCTTGCTCCAGGCCGAACTGCTTGAGCTGAAGGCCAACCCGGATCGCGCCGCCGAAGCAACCGTGATCGAAGCCAAGCTCGACAAGGGCAAGGGTCCGCTCGCCACCGTGCTGATCACGCGCGGTACGCTGAAGGTTGGCGATATCCTGGTTGTCGGCACCCATTCGGGCCGCGTCCGCGCGATGCTGGATGACAAGGGCCGCCAGATCAAGGCCGCTCCGCCGGCGCTCCCGGTCGAGGTGCTGGGCATCGGCGGCGTGCCGATGGCTGGCGACACGCTGACCGTCGTCGAAAGCGAAGCCCGCGCCCGCGAAGTTGCCACCTTCCGTCAGGAAAAGGCCACCGCCAAGCGCACCACGACGGCGCCGGCCAGCCTCGAGAACATGTTCTCGGCGCTCTCGGCCAAGCAGACCGTGATCGAATACCCGGTGGTCATCAAGGCCGACGTCCAGGGTTCGACCGAAGCCATCGTCAATGCCCTCAACCGCCTCTCGAACGAAGAGATCAAGGTCAAGGTGCTGAGCGCTGGCGTGGGGGCGATCACCGAAGGCGACGTTTCGCTGGCTTCGGCCTCGAATGCGCCGATCATCGGCTTCAACGTCCGTCCCAATGCCAAGGCCCGCGAATTGGTGGACCGCAACAAGACGCGGATGAAGTACTTCGACGTGATCTACCACCTGACCGAAGATGTGGCCAAGGAAATGGCCGGCATCTGGGGGCCGGAGCGGATCGAAAACGTGGTCGGCCGCGCCGAGGTCAAGGAAGTGTTCCCGGCTGGCAAGCGCGACAAGGCCGCTGGTCTGCTCGTGCTCGAGGGCGGGATCCGCAAGGGCCTGTTCGCGCGCCTTACCCGCCAGGACGTCATCGTTTCGAAGACCGTCATCGCCAGCCTGCGCCGCTTCAAGGACGACGTTCCGGAAGTCCGTGCGGGTCTGGAATGTGGCGTCGTGCTGCAGGATACCAATGACATCAAGCCGGGCGACATGCTCGAAGTGTTTGAGGTCGAGGAGCGCGAACGGACGCTGTGATGGGGTTCCTGGGAACCGGTGGTGCCCATGCCGAGCTGATGGGGGCGGAGTTCATCGACTTCGACCCCGCCAGTGAGACCATTCGCATGCGTTTCTTCGCCCCGGACAGCTTCATCACCCCACGCGGCGGGGTGCAGGGCGGTCTGGTGGCCGGCTTTCTCGACGAAGCGATGGGCTGGGCGCATGTCCAGGCCACCGGCGGCGTTGAAGCCCCGCTGAACCTTGAGATCGCGATGAGCCTGCTCAAGCTGATCCCGGCTGGCCCGCTGATGGGCAAGGGCCGGGTGATCCGCCGCGGGCGCAAGGCGATCTTCCTTGAGGGCGAGCTGTGGGATGAAAGCTGGACCACGCTCTATGCCCGTTCTACCTCCACCGCGATCCCCACCCCGCTGCCGGGAAGGGCCAACTGATGGCAAAGCCGCAAGCCACTCCTGAAACGCGTTCGGTCCGCCTGCTCAAGGTGGGGGAACAGGTGCGCCATGTGATCAGCGAACTGCTGTCGCGGCAGATGGTCCATGATGAGGTGCTGACGGCGCATTCCGTTTCGGTCACCGAAGTGCGGATGAGCCCGGACCTGCGCCACGCGACGGTCTTCGTGAAGCCGCTGCTCGGCGCGGACGAGGACCTGGTGCTCAAGGCGCTGCGCACCAACACCGCCTTTTTCCAGAAGGAAGTGGCCGGCAAGCTGCGCCTGAAATATGCGGCCAAGATCCGCTTCCGGTCAGACGAGAGCTTTGACGAGGCCAGCCGGATCGATGCCCTGCTGGCCGATCCCAAGGTCAAGCGCGACCTGGGTGACTGAGCCAGCCGGGGATGGGCTGACCGCCCGCTCTGGCCTTTGGTCATAAAGCCCCTATCTGTAGGGTTATGGCCAAGCTCTATTTCTACTACGCCTCGATGAATGCGGGGAAATCCACCACGCTGCTCCAGGCGGATTTCAACTACCGCGAGCGCGGGATGACCACGATGCTGTGGACCGCCGAACTGGACGATCGGGGTGGTGAACGGGCGATCGAAAGCCGGATCGGCCTCCATGCCGAGGCGCATCGTTTTGCTGCCGGGACCGACCTGTGGGACCGCGTGATGGCGGCCCACCGCGTCGAGCCGCTGGCCTGTGTCCTGGTGGACGAAGCGCAGTTCCTGTCCAAAGATCAGGTCTGGCAGCTGGCCCGGCTGGCTGACGAAGGCGGCATTCCCGTCGTTTGCTATGGCCTGCGCACCGACTTTCAGGGCGAACTGTTCCCGGGCTCGGCCGCCCTGCTGGGTATCGCCGATGCGCTGGTTGAGCTGAAGGGCGTGTGCCACTGCGGGCGCAAGGCCACGATGAACCTGCGGGTCGATGCCAGCGGGGCGGCGGTCAAGCAGGGCGCGCAGACCGAGATTGGCGGCAATGACCGCTATGTGGCCTTGTGCCGCAGGCACTTTTCCGAGGCGCTTCGGACATGAACGAAACCCTGTTTCAGGCTGCGGCGCTGATCGTGCCGCTGGTGATCGCGATCGTGTTTCACGAGGTGGCCCATGGCTGGACCGCGCGGCTGCTGGGTGATCCCACCGCCGCCATGATGAAGCGGCTGAGCCTGAACCCGCTGCGCCATGTCGATCCGATGGGGACGATTGTCGTCCCCGGGGCGCTGGCGCTGGCCAAGGGGCCGATCATGGGCTGGGCCAAGCCGGTGCCGGTGAACAAGTACCGGCTGCGCAATCCGCGCTTCGGCATGATGGCCGTGGCCCTGGCCGGGCCGGGCAGCAACCTGCTGCTGGCGGCGCTGGGCGCCGCGCTGCTGGGCCTGCTGTTCGGCAATTACCAGGCCGCGCAGGAGCCTTCGCTGGTGGCGCGGTTCGCGGCACTTAACCTGTTCAACTTCATCACCATCAATGTCTTCCTGGCGCTGTTCAACCTGCTGCCGATCCCGCCGTTTGACGGATCGCACGTGGTCGAAGGCTTGCTGCCGGAGAAGGCGGCGGCGCAGTATGAGCGTCTACGTCCGATGGGTTTCCCGATCATGCTGTTGCTGATTGTGGTGCTGCCCTGGTTGATCCCCGGCTTCGATCCGGTTGGCAAGGTGCTGGTACCGCCGGTTGAATGGCTGACCGGGCATTACCTCTCACTCGCCACCCTGTTTGCCGGGGGCTGAACCCATGCCGCACGGCTGGATCATCCTCGACAAGCCGCTCGGGCTTGGCAGTACGCAGGCGGTTGGCGCGGTAAAGCGCGTTTGCCGCGAGGCCGGGCTGGGCAAGGTCAAGGTGGGTCACGGCGGCACGCTTGATCCCTTGGCGACCGGCGTGCTGCCGATCGCACTGGGCGAGGCGACCAAGCTGTGCGGGCGGATGCTGGACGCCACCAAGACCTATGCCTTCACTGTGCGGTTCGGGGTTGAGACCGATACGCTGGACCTTGAAGGCAAGGTGATCGCCGAAAGTCCGGTGCGGCCGGCAGCGGCGGAGATCGAAGCCGTCTTGCCGCGCTTTACGGGGCCGATCGAGCAGGTTCCGCCGGCCTATTCGGCCCTGAAAGTTGATGGTGAACGCGCCTATGACCTGGCCCGCAAGGGCGAGGCGGTTGCGCTGAAATCGCGTTCGGTCTTCATTCACTCCCTCTCCGTTCGTGTCGAGCGAAGTCGAGACACGGTGAATGGTGTCTCGGCTTCGTTCGACACGAACGGGACATGTGGTGAAGTAACTTTGGAAGCCACCGTTTCGAAGGGTACTTATATTCGCAGCCTCGCCCGCGATATTGCGTTGGCGCTTGGCACGGTCGGACACGTGACGATGTTGCGCCGCCTGAGGGCCGGACCATTCGCGATCGAAGCGGCGATTTCGCTGGACAAATTGAACGAAGTCGGTAAGGGCGCTCCCCTTGAGAACGTACTCTTGCCGCTGGAGGCAGGGCTGGTCGACATCCCGGCTCTTGACCTCGGTCCGGAACAGGCAAGCATGGTCCGCCAGGGCCGGGTTCTGACCGGACTGCCCCACACCGACGGGCTGCATTGGGCGCGACAGGGATCTGTTCCCGTTGCGCTGGTGGAGCTTTCAGGTGGAGCCGCAACCGTGGTGCGGGGGTTCAATCTCTCGGATGTCGCGGAGTAAATGATATGTCGGTTACCGCCGAAAAGAAGCAGGAAATCATCAACGACAACGCCCGCGCCAAGGGTGATACCGGTTCGCCGGAAGTCCAGGTCGCGATCCTTACCTCGCGGATCCAGACCCTGACCGAGCACTTCAAGGCTCATCACAAGGACAACCACTCGCGTCGCGGCCTGCTGATGATGGTGAACAAGCGCCGTTCGCTGCTCGACTACCTGAAGAAGAAGGATGTCGACCGGTACAACGCGATCATCGCCAAGCTTGGTCTGCGCAAGTAACGCAAACGTTCGGCCCGCCTCGGCGGGCCGTTTACGTTTTGTGTTATCCCCGCGCAGGCGGGGATCCATCGCGGGCCAAGGTGCCGTGATGATGGATCTGGAGATGGGTTCCCGCTTTCGCGGGAATGACAAATAGGGCCAGAGGCCTGCAATCCGGCAGCCTCAGCCAATCGGGCCAGATAGTGCCCACACCGGACCGGGACGGTATTCCCGGCAGCAAAACCCGCGCGAAAGCATTTGGGCAATAGGGCCCGCGGGCGAAGGAAAACTGAATGTTCGACGTCAAAACCGTAAGCATGGAGTGGGGCGGAAAGACCCTCACCCTCGAAACCGGCCGCATTGCCCGTCAGGCTGACGGCGCGGTCCTCGCCACCTATGGCGAAACTGTTGTGCTCTGCGCCGTCACGGCCGCCAAGAGCGTGAAGGAAGGGCAGGACTTCTTCCCGCTCACCGTTCACTATCAGGAAAAGTTCTTTGCCGCCGGCCGTATCCCGGGCGGCTTCTTCAAGCGCGAACGCGGCGCCACGGAAAAGGAAACGCTGGTTTCCCGCCTGATTGACCGTCCGGTCCGTCCGCTGTTCCCCGAAGGCTTCTACAACGAGATCAACGTGATCGCGCAGGTGCTGTCCTATGACGGCGAGTGCGAGCCCGATGTGCTGGCGATGATCGCCGCCTCGGCCGCGCTGACCATTTCGGGCGTGCCCTTCATGGGTCCGATCGGCGCGGTCCGCGTGGGTTACAAGGATGGTGAATACCTCCTCAACCCGAAGCAGGAACTGGCGATCAAGGACGGCGAACTCGATCTCGTCGTCGCCGCCACGGGCAATGCCGTGATGATGGTCGAATCCGAAGCCAAGGAGCTGTCGGAAGAAGTCATGCTCGGCGCCGTGATGTTCGCGCACGAAGAGTGCAAGAAGGTTGCGGGCCTGATCATCGACCTGGCCGAAAAGGCTGCCAAGGATCCGTGGGAAATCGCAATCTCCGACAATTCGGCGATCAAGGCGAAGCTCAAGGACCTGATCGGCAAGGACATCGCCGCCGCTTACAAGCTGACCGACAAGTCGGCTCGTTCTGCTGCGTTGAACGCTGCTCGTGACAAGGCCAAGGAAGCCTTCGCTGGCGAAGACGCCCAGACCCAGATGGTTGCGATCAAGACCGTCAAAAAGGTTGAGGCCGACATCGTGCGCGGCGCGATCCTGAAGGATGGCACCCGCATCGATGGCCGCAAGGTCGATCAGGTTCGCCCGATCGAATCGATCGTTGGCTTCCTGCCGCGCACCCATGGTTCGGCGCTGTTCACCCGCGGTGAAACCCAGTCGATCTGCACCACCACCCTTGGCACCAAGGACGCGGAGCAGATGATCGACGGGCTCGAAGGGCTGACCTATTCGCGCTTCATGCTGCACTACAACTTCCCGCCCCTGTCTCTTATAC
>CAWUNP010000080.1:0-6556 GCA_963923805.1 uncultured Novosphingobium sp.
TGCCGAACTGATCCGGCTTTCGAGGGCATCTCCGGCATTTTGCGTTACGAAGCCAACGATGCCGTTGCGCTTGCGCAGGGTCTTTTCCCAATCGCGGATGCGTGCGACGAACACATCGTCGTCCAGCGCCTTCCACCCCTCGTCGACCACGATGATCGCGGGCGTGCCATCCAGCCCCTGGTCGATGCGGTGGAACATGTACAGCATCGCCGGGGTCCGCAGCACCGGATCATCCAGCAGGCGGGTCATGTCGAAGCCGATGGTATCGCGCGAAAGGTCGATCGCATCCTCGGCATTGTCGAACAGCCAGGCGTGCTCGCCCTTGCCCCACCATGGGCGCATCCGGGCATAGAGGTCCCTGGCATGGGGGCGATCGCTGCCACGCAGCAATTCGACAAAGGAGGACAGCCGCCGCAAGGCCGGGGGCGAGGCCATCGCCGCATCGACCGCCTCCTTGATCTGGGCCATGTCCTCGGTGGTCATGGCGGCCCCGTCGCTGCCCGCTAGCTGGGCGATCCATTCCATCAGGAAGCGGCGGTTCTCCGGCGTATCGGGCAGAAGCAGCGGGTTCATCCGGCTGGGCACGCCCGGCCGGAGGATGTCATAGACCCCGCCTATCGCGCGAATGAACAGTTCGGCCCCGCGGTCCTTGTCAAAGAACACGATCCGCGGGGCAAACCGGCGCGCCTGGGCCAGCAGGAAGTTGACCAGCACCGTCTTGCCCGAACCGGACGGACCGATCGCAGTGAAATTGCCCAGATCGCCGTGGTGGAAATTGAAATGATAGGGCCCGGCGGCAGTCGTCTCAAAGGTCGTGACCGCCCGCCCCCAATGGTTGCCAGCGGGCTGCCCGGCCGGGAAATTGTGCCAACTGGCCAGACTGGCAAAATTGGCCGAACCGATCAGCACCCGCCGCGCGATAAAGCCGAAATTGCCCGGGAACTGCGCCCAGAATGCGGCTTCAAGGCCGATATCCTCGCGCACGGTGACCATGCCAAGGTCAGTCAGCGCCGATTGCACTTCGGCCACGCCATTATTGACCGCGGCCCGCGTTTCGCCGCGAACCATCACGGTCAGATGGTGTTCGCCATAGGCGGCACGCCCGGCCGCAACCTCGTCCTTGGCCTGGGCCAGTTCGGACCGCAGGCTCAGCGCCTCGTCATCGGCGGCGCGCATCCGCCGCAGCGCCAGATTCATCCGGCCCAGGCTGGCCTGCCGGTCGACAAAGGCAAAGCTCTGCGTGACGACCATCTCCGCCGGGATCCGCAGCAATTCATCCAGCATCCCGGGCGTGGTCTGGCCGGGATAGTCCTTGGCCGAAACGATCGCGGCCAGGCTGCGCGGGGTTTCGGCAGTCGGCCCCAGTTCCAGCGTATCAGCCCCGAAGCTGACCCGGCGGCGCGGCAGCACCTCCCCGGCATCGCCATAGGGCAGGCGCACCGGGGCAAGATCCGCATTGTACAGCAGCCCCAGCAGCTCAAGCGGCTCCGAACACGGACCATGCGGGGTATCGTAAACGCTGAGCATGGCCGGGCGATAGCTGGCCAGCGCCGCGAGCAGCTGTTCGCCCGCCGCCTCGAGCGCGCGTGCCTCGCCCTGCATCCAGGCCTCGGCCTCGTCGCGGCGCGGCCCCTGGCCCAGCCAGCGGGCAATACGGCTGCCCAGCCCGGCCCCGCCCTGCAGCGGGCGGCGGATCAGGGTCAGGAACAGTTCGTTGGTGTAAAGCGATTTCGCGGCAAGCCGCTCTTGCCACATGGCATCAAGATCGCGGCTGAAGGCATCGGGGAAGCCGCCCCCCGGCGCCACGTCAACACGGCGGCGGACAATGTGGTGATAGATCGCATAGCGCGAAGACCCGATCGCCCGCAGCATCGCATCACGCAAGCTCTTGCGGTAATTCAGCTCGTCGGTCTCGGCCGTCTCGAACAGCAGGCCTTGCATGCGGATCGCCAGCATCAGCGTGCCATCGCGCAGCCGCACCACCCGGTCGTTGACATGATGGGCATAGGGCAGCCGCGATCCGGCGCTCTGCTCGCGCGCGAAATCCGGTTTGGCCGGGGTCAGGCGCGATAGGAATTGCATCGCCAGAACCGGTAATTGAGCACCCGCGGGCAGCGCGCCAGCCGGGTGATCCAGATATCGAAAATGCGCGGCTCGCGCAGGCAGGCCAGCCAGCCGGCACCGTGCACGATCAGGGCAAACAGGATCACCCAGGCCGATTTGAAAATCAGGAAGAACTCGGTGGAGACCACGCCATTGATCACGCAATAGCTATAGGTCACCCCGGCAAACATCTGCGGGCGGGTAAGGCCCACGAACAGGGGATCCCGGGTCAGGCCAGGCTCCACGCCGCAATGGTCCTCAGAACCCGCCAGCGGCGGACTGGATGCCGGCCACGATGCTGGCTGCGCCAAACAGGATGAAACAGCCCAGGATAACCGTTGCGCCATAACGCCAGTTCATCCGGCCGGTGAGCATCATCAGCCCGACTACGGCCACGGCAATAACGGCCACCACTGTCGCCACAGTGCCCAGCAGCGTCCCCTGGATCCAGTTGATCGCACCAACAATCGGCCCTGATCCGGCCGGATCGGCATAACCGACCTGCGCCAGCGCCGGAGATGCGGACAACACGGTTAAAATGGCCAAACCCCGAGCTGTCAGACTGTGCTTCATCATGCCCCCCCATCAAGCCGTTATGGTCTATGGGTCGCGCTCCGGGTTCGCAATACAAAACTTCCCCTCCCAATGTCCGGAGCATAGGTTTTTGTGGCGACTTTCTGATTGAAATTCGCCGTAAGGCTGGATCATCAGAGCCACAGCTTAACCGGCCCAAGCAACCTCAAGATCATTGGCAGATCCAGTTCCGAAGACATATCGGTCGGGTCGCACCAGGACGGCCTCGGCTGCCACGCTGTCGAGCCACTGGTGCAAGGCATCGGCAAAGGGCTTTAGCGGCGCCTTGTCCAGATCGCCGCGGGCAATCAGCCAGTGGCCCAGCCCCATGACCTGATCAAGCCGCGTGCCGTCGGCCGCCAGTGGCTGGGGGAAATAGCTGCCTGCAGCCGGGCTGCCCGCCATGATCCGCCCAGCAGAGATCGGAGGATAGGCGGGTGGACCATCGGGCAACTTGCCCAGCGCCCGCCCCAGTTTGAACTTCATGTCGCGCAGCCAGGCGCCGAAGGGACTGGTGATGCAGACGGTCTTGCCCATCATGATCGCCATGTCGATCATCGCGCGCAGGTTGGGTGCGCGTTCCGGCTGGTACGTGTCAAGCAGACGGTCATCCGCGCCGTCACGGGTTACGGCGGCCAGCTTCCAGGCCAGGTTCGCGGCATCGCGCAGACCGGAACACATTCCTTGTCCGGCAAAAGGCGGGGTCTGATGCGCCGCATCGCCCGCCAGGAGCACCCGGCCCTTACGCCACTGCGCCGCAATGCGCGCGCGGAAAGTGTAAACCGCCTTGCGTTCCAGCCGGACTGCGCCTTTCACGCCCCACGGCTCCAGCAGCTGTTCGATGAAGGCGTCGTCGCTGACCTGTTCGGCGGTCTCGCCCTGCTTGATCATGAATTCCCAGCGATGCCGCCCTTCGCCCATCAGCACGCAGGTGGTGGGGCGCTGCGGGTTGCAAATCTGGAGATTGGCCGTGGGCAATTTCGAATAGTCGTCGACCAGCACGTCGACGACCAGCCAGGGCTCCTCGAAATTGAGATCATCGAACGCGATCCCCGCAGCCTCACGCACCGGGCTGCGGGCGCCGTCTGCCCCCACCAGATAGCGGGCACGGATGGTGCGTTCGCCTTCGGGCGTAACGATCACGGCCGTGATCCCAGACCCGTCATCAGTGTAGGATTGCAGTTCCCAGCGGTGATGCAGCCGCGCCTCGGGCTGGGCCGCCAGCGACTTGTGCAATTCGGCCTCAACGCTGGGCTGGTGGATCATATTGGCGGCGGGCCAGCCGCCCGGGCCGATCTGTTCGGCCCCCTCGAAGCGCAGCAGGACTTCGCCTTTGGCATTGAGAAAATCATAGCGGCCGGCGCGGCGGGCGGTCTTCATCACCCCTTCGGCGGCGCCTGCTTCCTGCAGGATCCGCATGCCTTCGTGATCGATATGGGCGGCGCGCGGCAGCGGATAGATCGCGGCCTCCTTTTCCGCCACGATCACCGAGACGCCGCGCCGGGCGAGCAGGATCGCCAGGGTCACGCCGGTCGGCCCGCCGCCGGCGATCAGCACATCGCAATCGAACCCTGCCCCCGCCATGGTGCTAAGCCTCCGCGACCATCGTGCCTTCGATATGGCCCAGCCCGTCCACCTCGCAGCGCACCACATCGCCCGGCTGCAGGAACTGGCGCGGGTCCATCGCCGCGCCGACGCCGCCGGGCGTACCGGTGAACAGGCAGTCCCCCGGCTCCAGCGTCATCCCGGTGGAGAGATGCTCAACCTGCTGCCAGATATTGAAGACCAGATGCCGGGTGTTTGAATCCTGCCGCTTCTCGCCATTGACATAGCAGCGCAGGCCCAGCTGGTGCGGATCGCCCGCCTCGTCCGCGGTGACGATCCACGGGCCCATCGGCGCGTGGGTATCGAAGCTCTTGCCCAGCGACCACTGCGGGCCGGCGTGCTGCCACATCCGCTCGGTCACATCGTTGCCAACGCAGTAGCCAAAGATGGCCGATGCGGCATCGCCTTCGCTGATATGCTTGCCGCCCTTGCCTACCACTGCGACCAGCTCGACCTCGTAGTCAGCGGTCATGGTGCCCTTGGCGATCTCGATCGGGTCGTAGGGCGCGTTGACCGAGGTCTGGGCCTTGGTGAACCACACCTGCCGTTCCGGGGTCGCCATGTTCGATTCCGCGATGTGATCGGCATAGTTGAGGCCGATGGCAAAAATCTTGCCGGGGCGCTGGACCGGCGCCTCCAGCTTGACCGATGCCAGCGGCACCCCGCCCCCGGCGGCAGCCTTGCCCTCAAGCTGCGGTTTCAGCGCATCCCAATCGCGGATCAGGTCGATCATCGTGCCGGGGACACCGCTGTCGATCACGGTATCACCCACCACGATCCCGGTGCGGGTCTGGCCATTGGCGGTATAGGTGCAAAGCTTCATGCGGCAGGGTCCTTGGGCTTGGAACGGAACAGGCCCAACACGCGCAGGCGCAGAGCCATGAAGAATGAAACGAGGCCGGGCGGCGGCGGCATCTTCCCGGCGAACATGGGATGCGGCGCGCCCCACTGCACGGCGAGCAGCGCGCTCATCGGCTGCTTTTGCGGCGGATCGGCGGCGGTGAACAGGTCACCATCAGTCCAATGCTCCAGCTCGTTACCGAAGGGATCTTTCCAGTAATCGAAGATCTGGCTGCCCATGATGTGGCGCCCCACACCCCAGGCAGGCTCGCGCTTGCGGGCCTTGAGGTGCTGGTGGCCCAGCATCAGGTCATCAAGGTTAGCAACTTCAAAGGCGGCGTGAAGAATGCCCAGTTCGCCCGGCAGCTGGGCCAGGAACAGGGTGTGGTGATCGGCCGGCTTGTCACCCCGATCACAGCGCATGAAGGCGCCGAGCGGAACGTTCTCGGCCGCTTCGACTTCGTCAGACGTAATGAAGCCGAAGCGATCCTTGTACCACTTCTCCGATGTCCGGAAGTCACGCACCTTCAGCACGGCGTGACCAATCCGGCGGACATGGGCCGGGCCTGCCTGCACCCGCACCGTGGCGCGCTGGCGCGGCTTGGCGGAGACTGTGTTGCGCGGCGGATCGGGGAATGGCCGCTGCGCTTCGCCCTTGGCCTGTCCGGCCACCACCTCGACCCCATAGCCATCAGGATCGGTCAGGCGGACGATCTTGCCGCCGCCGGGTTCGCCCAGATCCTCAACCGCCAAACCCTCGCTGGCGGCAAGCACTTCCAGATCGGCGACGCTCTCGGCCCGCAAGCCAAGGGCGAGGAAGCGGGCCGGCCCGCTCTCGGTAACGTGAATGAACGGCCGCCCATCGGAGCCGCGACCATAAAGCCGACCGCCCTGCTCAAAGCAATCCATCCCGAAATCTTCAAGGAAGGCGCGCATCGCCGCCAGATCCGGCGCGGTATAGCGCACGTGGGCGATATCTTCGATGCGGATCACGCTCATGCCGCCAGCTCTCCCGCGCCGGGCAAGGTTGCCCGAGTCGTTATTTGACTATTTGGTCAAGTTATTGACAGCGGGGCGGGCGGTCAAGTAGGCCCACGCCATGACTGCCCTTCCCGTCAGCCCCCGCGCCCAGCGGACCTATCGTGCGCTGATCGATGCCGGGCTCGAACTGCTGGCACAGCGCCCGATCGATGCCTTGGCGATCGACGAGATCGTCGCCCGCGCCGGGGTGGCCAAGGGCAGCTTCTTCAACCATTTTGCCGACAAGGCGGCCTTTGGGCAGGCCATCGGTTCCGAAATCCGCGCCGAACTGGAAGGCCGGATCGGCGCCGCCAATGCTGAGGTAGCCGATCCGCTGGCGCGGCTGGCGGGCGGGATGCGCACCGGACTGGCCTTTGCGCTGGACGAACCGCGCAAGGCCGCGATCATGCTGCGC
>CAWUNP010000081.1:0-6492 GCA_963923805.1 uncultured Novosphingobium sp.
GCTGGGCGTATCAACCATGTCGAACCGCTCGGTCAGGCGTCCGCCGATCTTGGCCATCGCACGCTGCGAACGCAGGTTGCATTCGCCCACCCGGAACTCAACGCGCTCGATGAATTGCAGCGCATGGGCCAGCATCAGCCGCTTCATCTCGCGGTTATAGCTGCCGCCCCAATGGCTGGGGGCCAGGAAGGTCCAGCCGATCTCGATCGTGCCGTCAGCCTCGGGCTTGTACTGCGATGATCCGATGATCGTTCCGCTGGCCTTGTCGATCACGGCCAGGGCACCGCCGCGCGCCAGTGCATCGGCAAAGAAGCGGCGGAACACCGGTTCCTGCCAGCGATCGTGCTGCGGGTGGATCGCCCAGACCTGCGGATCGCTGGCGACGGCGAACAGCGCGTCCCAGTCATCCGCCACCAGCGGACGAAGCAGCAACCGCTCCCCTTCTAGGACCGGCTGCCGGTCCATCTCAGGCAGAAACCGCGGCGACGGCAGCGATGAACTTGTCGATATTGCCCATGGTCAGGCCGGCCACGTTGATCCGGCCCGAACCCGCCATATAGATCGCATGGTCTTCGCGCAGCTTGAGGATTTGCTCGCCTGACAGCGGCAGCATCGAGAACAGGCCGTTCTGCGAACCCAGCGGGGTCAGGTCGACACTGCCGGCCATGCCGGCCTCGGCCAGCCGCGCGCGGACCTGACGCATCCGGGTGCGCATGGTGTCCAGTTCATCCAGCCACAGCTTCACCAGCGCGGGATCTTCCAGGATCAGACGGACAGCAGCAGCGCCGTGGTCTGGCGGCATCGACCAGGCTGCACGAGCCAGGGCATAGCCATGCGAGAGCACCGCATTCATGTGCGCAGGATCGGAGACCATCGCATAGACCGCGCCAACGCGGTCGCGATACATCCCGAAGTTCTTGTCGCACGAATAGGCGATCAGGGCTTCCGGCACGGCGCCGAGCACACGGCGCAGGCCATAGGCATCGGCTTCCATGCCCTGTCCCAGGCCCTGATAGGCCAGGTCGAGCACCGGCAGCAGCTTGGCTTCAGCCACCAGCTTGGCAATCTCGTCCCACTGGGCTTCGCTGTAATCGATGCCGCTGGGGTTGTGGCAGCAGCCGTGCAGGAGGATCGCGTCACCGGCATCTGCCGCAGCGATCGTGGCACGCAGGCCGTCCATATCAACCACGCCCTGCTTGGTGGCATGGTTGAAGGTCTTCAGTTCCAGCCCGATGTCGGTAAAGATCTGGGCGTGGTTGGGCCAGCTGGGCGTACCCATCCAGATCTTTGGCGCACCTGCACGCTTGGCCAGGGCCACAGCAAGGCGGACGCCACCGGTGCCGCCCGGGGTCTGCATCCCGTCAATCCGGCCACCCATGGTGGGATCCTGCTGGCCGAAGACATAGGGCATCATGGCATGGACGAAGCCCATATCCCCTTCCGGGCCGAGGTAGCTCTTCGAATCCTGCGCTTCGACCAGCTTCTTTTCCGCCGCCTTGATCGCCGCGAAAACCGGTGTTGCCCCCGTATCGGTGCGATAGACGCCCACGCCGAGGTCAATCTTGTCGGCACGCGGGTCCGCGGCATAGAGCTTAATCAGCGCGAGCAGCGCATCGGCGGGCTGGGGGGTCAGGGTGCTAAGCATGATGTGGCGGCCCTTAACCGCCCGCTTTACGCGGGGCAAGCGAAAGGGGCCGCGCCGGGTGGCGCGACCCCTGCCCCTGTGAACCTTCAGCCTTAACGCAGCAGCGAAAGGACGTTCTGCTGGCTCTGGTTGGCCTGGGCGATCATCGCGGTCGAAGCCTGCGAAAGGATCTGGGCCTTGGCCATCGCGGTCGTTTCGGCCGAGTAATCGGCGTCTTCGATCCGCGAGCGGGCGTCTGACAGGTTGGTGACATTGCTGGTCAGGTTGTTGACCACCGATTCCAGGCGGTTCTGACCGGCACCCAGCCCGGCGCGGGCGCTCGAGATCGAATCGAGTTCGGAGTCGAGCGTGGTGAGCACGCCGTTGGCAGCCGTGGCCGACGAAACGTCATAAGAGCCGGCGGCACCGCCGCTGGCGGCGAGCGAGGTCAGGTCGGTCATGTTCAGGTCAACCGTATCCGAAGCGTTCGCACCGGTCTGGACGGTGATTGCAGCCGTGCTGCCATCAAACAGGGTAACACCGTTGAACTTGGTGTTGGTGATGACCTGGTCAATCTGGGCGGTCAGCTGATCGACTTCGTTCTGCATATAGGTGCGGTCGGTGGCATCCTGATAGCTGATCGGTGCAGAATCGACCGGCGCCGCCCTGGGCAGTCTCAAGCTGCGGGAAGCCCGGGTGCGCAGCCGGTTGCAGCGCCTGACCCGCCGCGAGCACGAGGTGCTGGCCGGGGTGGCAATCGGGCTATCCAACCGCCTGATTGGCGAACAGCTGGATATCAGCCCGCGCACGGTGGAAATCCATCGCGCCAATATGCTGACCAAGATTGGGTCCCAGCACACATCAGAAGCGATCCGGATCGCGATCGAAGCCTCTCTGGTAGCCTGACCATACCCCCACGCCACCGACTGGTCAGGCAGATGCGGGCCCCCTTGTCTTCCCCGGCAAGGGGGCCTTGCCATGCCAGGGCCGGGGCCGCCCCCGATCGGGCCGGATCGGAAAAGAAAGGGGCCCCGGACCGAAGTCCGGAGCCCCCAGCGTCCCTCCCAGGACTGGTTGGATTTCGCGCTTAGAACTTGACGCCGGCGGTAAGGCCGAAGCGACGCGGTTCGAGCGTGAAGATGTTGGTGTAGTTACCCGACGACTGGTCGGTCACGTAGAGACCCGTGATCGCGTCCTTGTCGAACAGGTTCTGGACCCACAGACGGGCAAACCACTTCTTGTCCTGACCATCGAGCTGGATCTGAGCGTTCACCTGGGTGTAGCTCGGGATCTCGTTGATCGTGCCGTTGAAGATGTTGCCGTACGACTTGCCGGTGTAGATGAAGTCGGCACGCGGGGTGACGCTCATGCTACCCACCGGGATCTCGTACTGGGCACCAGCCGAGAACTTGTAGTCCGGTGCGCCAGGCAGCTTGTTGCCCTTGATGTTCACCGGAATACCCGACGAGTAGACGGTCACGCCGCCGAAGCCTGCGCCGACAGTCGGCGCAAGCGCGTTAAGCGCGGCGCAGATGCTGAAGGCACCGGTCGACTTCAGACCGCTGCCGCTCGGGAAGGCCGTGGTCGGCTGCAGGTTGGCACCTGCGTTGCCGGTTACCGCACCCGCGTTGATCAGCGTGTTCACCTGGTTAACGAACCCGTTGACGCCTGCGGCGCTGCCGGTGTTCGAAGCCACGGCGCAGTTGGCGCCGTTGGTGATGTCCTTGACGATCACGGCGTCAGCACGACCGGCCCCGAAGTCACGCGGGTTGGACAGGAGCTTGTCCTGGGCAACCTCGGTGTTCAGGTAGCTGGCGTTCATGTTGATCGTCAGCTCGCGGGTCGGGCGGAACACGGCTTCAGCTTCAAGACCCCAGACATTGGCGCTGACGTTGTCGTTGACCGAGGTACGGGCAACGATGCGCGACAGCTGCAGGTCGTTGTACTTGTAGTAGAAGCCAGTGACGTTCAGCTGGACCTTGCCGAAGGTGTTCTTCGAACCGATTTCATAGGCCGTGACGGTTTCAGGACCAAAGCCTTCCGGAACCGCGAACACCGGCGACAGCGGCGGGTTGATACCACCCGACTTGTAGCCGCGCGAGAACGACGCATAGAGCAGGTTGTCCGGCGTGATCTGGTAATCCAGCACCGCACGGCCAGTCCATTCGTCAAACTTCACGGTGCGAACCTGGAACTGTTCGCAGCCCGAGATATTAGCAGCGGTCAGCACACCAGTGGTCGTGGTGCTGTTGATCGTGCAGGCCGTGGCCGGGTCGGCGTCGAACGGCTGGAGCCGCGACGAGACCGGAGCACCGGTGACTGCATAGCCATAGACGTACGGCGATGCGAAGGCATCGGTCGTGCCGTAGGGTACCAGGAAGTTGGCCAGCGTGGTGCGGGCACGAACGGTCTTCTTGTCGTTGTTGTACCGCAGACCAACCGTCAGCTTCAGCTTGTCGTTGAACTTGAAGTAC
Source organism: uncultured Novosphingobium sp. (assembly GCA_963923805.1). GTDB lineage: Bacteria > Pseudomonadota > Alphaproteobacteria > Sphingomonadales > Sphingomonadaceae > Novosphingobium. Next base: position 4,099 of record CAWUNP010000081.1, read on the forward strand.
GATTCACCGAAGATCCCGTAGGTTTCAAGGTCAAGCTGGTCGCTGTTGTTGCGGTAGAACGGCGTCCCCAGGAAGCCCGGAGCAGGTGCCTGGGCACCCGGGATCGCGGCCAGGCCAGCGCGGCCAAGGGCGTTGAAGCTGCCGAGCAGGCCGGTCAGGTAATCGATGCCGAACGAGTTCACGTAATAGCTGTTCTCGCTCAACCCGCCCTTGCCGTAGATACCGCCAAGCAGGAAGTTGAACATGCCGTCCCAGTCAGACGACAGGATCATTTCAGCCGACCAGCTTTCGGTATCCTGGTTCGAACGGTCGAAGTCCTGCGGGGTCATCGAGCATAGCCGCTGGCGGGTCGCGCCATAGGCACCCATGCCGGACGTTTCCGAAAGCGAGGTGCAGAGCTGGCCCGTCGGGCCGTTCGGGATCAGGGCCGAAGCAATCGGCGAGAAGTAGGCTGCCGGGAGACCCGGGATGCCGCCAGCTGCCGCTGCTGCAAGAGTGCCCAGGCCGGCGGCATAGATCGCGCGGTTCTGGACCGAGTTGTTGTAGTCCTGCGAGGAGTCGACCTTCGACGACATCCAGTTGCCGCTGGCCTTAACCTTCAGACCGCCGCCCAGGTCCTGCTCAAGCGAGCCCTGGACGATCCATTCCTCGGCGAAGTACTTCGGCGTGTAGTCGGTGTTGACGACACGCGGATCAGTCGGGTTGACGGCATCGGCATAGACGTCGGGGCCATAAAGGCTGCCAAGGCCGAAGACCGACGGAATGCCGTTGGCGGCGAGGAATTCACGCGAGGTGAGCACGCCGACGAAGGTCGAGTTGGCATTGGTCGTCGAATAGTCTCGGCTGCCGTTCAAGCAGCCCATCACGCCAGTCGGGTCGCGCTGGCAGAGCTGCTTCTGGATACGCATACGGGCATCGCGCTCATGGAAGTATTGGGCCATGAGGTCGATGGTGGTCGACGAGCTGGGCTCGAACCGGATCGAGGCGCGGGCGCCCCACAGATCGCGGTCATCGATCTTCGTATTGTCGAACAGGTTGGTCGTGTAGCCGTCGCGGTTCAGGTAGAAACCGGCCAGACGGACGCCAACAGTGTCACCCACGGGCACGTTGACCATGCCCTTGAACTTGATGCCGTTGAAGTTGCCATACTCGGCCTCGGCATTAGCCGACAGACCCGAAAGGTCAGGACGCGCACTGCGGAAGTTGATCACGCCCGAAGTTGCGTTGCGGCCGAACAGGGTGCCCTGCGGACCACGCAGCACTTCGATCTGCGCGAGATCGTAGAATTCGCTTTCGAACAGGCGCGTGGCGTAAAGCGGCGCGTCGTTCATGTGGATAGCGGTCGCACTGTCGCAGGTCACGCCGACGCAAAGGTCACCGATCCCGCGGATGGTGAAGCTCGAACCCGTGAAGTTGCCCTTGGTGAAGGTAACGTTCGGCAGGGTGAGCTGCAGGTCGGACGTGTTCTTGATCTGCTGCTTTTCAAGCGCTTCGGTGTTGAACGCCGAAACGGCGATCGGAACGTCCTGCAGGCGTTCGTTCGAACGCTGTGCGGTAACGATGATCACGTTTTCGTCGTCGTTCGCATCAGTGCCCTGCGCATAGGCAGGAATTGCGATAGCGCTGGCGCAAACGCCAAGCAGCAGGGTCAGCTTACCCCTCATCAGCCCACTCTCCTTTGTTGCCCGCCCTTTTTGGGCAGTTGCAGAATCGAATAGATCACTGACTGATCGACTTGACAACCGGTTTTAATCGATTGGTTAGAACAGCCCGAAACCGTAGCGGAAGTGCCACACCGCAGGGCCGGATTCCGCCACGGAATTAAGCGAAAATCCGACTCTGCGGGGCAGGAATCTAGGTGTTTTCACCTGTTTTTGCGTGAGTTCCAGGCTCAAGCCGAAGATGCTTTTCGGCAGGGATTCTTGTTTTGGCGACACCATTTATCCACCGCTCGCGCAGCGCAACGGCCAAATCACGCCCAGACTCGGCCTAGTTGCCAGACAGCAGTTCAGCCAGCTCATCCATCCGCAATTCGCCCAGCGCGGTCTAGTGGCAATCGGCGCGGAGCAGGCCCGCCAGCTCGCGCTGGAACTGCGCGATCCGGCGACACGCGTCTGCAACCGTTCCGCCCTGTGCCAGCACGATCTCCGCTTCACGTAGCTTGCCGATGATGTCTTCAGGCTTGTGCTTCCTTGCCATTCCATTCCTTCTTCGTGACCAATTCTAAAATAGAAATCGGACCACTCAGTGGGGGCCGGTCACTAGGCTGCACCTCAATATAGAGGCCGCGTTCGTCGGCCCGTTTGACAGGTTTGATTGAAGGACGGAGCGCTCGAATTTGTGCATCAGTAAGGGCCATTGGGGGCACGACCTTCCATTAAACCTGTCTCTTAT
>CAWUNP010000082.1:0-6471 GCA_963923805.1 uncultured Novosphingobium sp.
GCAGGCCCAGCGCCAGCCAGAAACCGGCGAAGAGCAGCAGCTCGCGCTCGGCCAGCAAGGCCGCCTCCAGCACCCAGCCGATTTCCCCTGCCGATCCTGTCATCTTCCCGCCCAAGGCAGCCCGAAGGGGCCGCCAAATACCGAAAGAATAACAATATTCTTGATAGCTTGCAACGCGGTCGCGGCTGGGCGATTAACCATCGCCATGACCCGTCCCCGCCACCTCGCCACCCGGATCGCCAATTTTCTGACCGGGATCTTTGGCGGAGAGGCCGGCGCGGGCCTCTTGCTGATTCTGTCAGCCTTGCTGGCCTTGCTGGCGGCCAATACGCCGCTTTCGACCCTTTACCACGCGGCCCTTCACGCGCCCCTGCCCTGGACGCCGATCGCCAAACTGGAAACCGCACACCTGTGGATCAATGACGCGGTGATGGCGGTGTTCTTTTTCGTTGTGGGACTGGAAATCAAGCGCGAACTCCTGATGGGTGAACTGTCCTCCCCGGCCCGTCGGCGCCTGCCGGTGCTGGCAGCCTTGGGCGGCATGGCTGTACCGGCTGCACTTTACCTGGCGGTGACCGGAAATGAGCCGAGCCTCGCGCGCGGCTGGGCCATCCCGGCGGCGACCGACATTGCCTTTGCGGTCGGTGTGCTGGCCCTGCTGGGAAAACGCGCTCCGCCGGCGCTGCGGCTGTTCCTGCTGACCGTGGCGATCATTGATGATCTGGGTGCGGTGGCGATCATTGCGCTGTTTTACACCGCCCAGCTCAAACTGGCCTGGCTGGGTGCCGGCATCGCCGTGCTGGCGGTCATGCTGGCACTGGCCCGGCTCAAGGTGCGGGCAGCCTCGCCCTATGTGCTGCTTGCGGTCCTGGCCTGGTATTGCGTCCTCCACTCGGGCGTCCACGCAACCGTCGCCGGGGTCCTCGCCGCCTTTACCGTTCCCCTCCGGCTTGACCGGCATGGCGACAGCCCGCTGCTGCGGCTGGAACATGCGCTGGTGCCGTGGAGCGCCTATGTCGTGGTCCCGCTGTTCGGCTTCGCCAATGCCGGGGTTGCGCTGGCCGATGCGGGCGGGTTCGGCGCGCTGCCGCTGGCGGTTGCGGTGGGGCTGCTGCTGGGCAAGCCAATGGGCATTCTGGGAGCGATTGTGGTCGCAACCAAGCTGCGACTGGCCGAGCCGCCCGTGGCCAACCGCCAGCAGCTGGCTGGCATGGCCATGCTGTGCGGGATCGGCTTCACGATGAGCCTGTTCATCGGCGCCCTAGCCTTTCCAGGCGAGCAGGCCTTGATCGACGAGGCCAAGATCGGGGTTCTGGCCGGATCGCTGGTATCGGCGCTGTGCGGGTACCTGTTGCTGCGAACGGCACCCGCGCGCGATTGAATCCTTACCAGCTGCCCACGTTGGGCATCGAGACCCAAGGCTCCTGCGGCGGCAGGTTGCCGTCCTGCAGCAGTTCGACCGAGATACCATCCGGTGATTTCACGAAGGCCATATGCCCATCCCGCGGCGGGCGATGGATGGTGTGGCCAGCATCCAGCAGAGCCTGACAGGTTTCGTAGATGTTCTCCACCCGATAGGCGAGGTGGCCGAAATTGCGGCCGCCGGTGTAAGTCTCCGCTGACCCGTCCTCGGCCGGCCAATTATAGGTCAGCTCGACCTCGGCCACGCCTTCCTGTCCGGGCGCGGCCAGGAAGATCAGGGTGAAGCGCCCCTGCTCGCTGGAAAAGCGGCGCACTTCCTTCAGGCCGATCAGTTCGAAAAAGGCGATGGTCGCGTCGGGATCGGTGACGCGGATCATGGTATGGAGAAAGTGGGTCACGGGAACTCCGGATGCTGTCTGGCCACCCACATAAGGCCGAACCGGCCGGTTGGGAACCGCCCGCCCCGCACAAGCGGAACGGCCCGCCCCGGTTTTGCCGGAACGGGCCGCCCTGCTCACCCCGTGGGGTAATCGTCAGAAGCTGTACTTGAGCGTCGCCACCACGGCGTCGTTCGAGAAGCTGTCAATCGAAGCGCCATCGACGCCGATGTACGAAACGCCAAGCGACAGGCCCTTGTAGAGCGTCGCGCTGGCCGAGAGGCTGTAATCCCAGCCGCCGCCAGTGCCGGCCAGGGTCAGCCGCTTGGGCGAAAGCGCGCCATCGGTGTAACCGGCATGGGCGGTGACCGTTACCGGCGTGCTCGGCACGGCGAGCGACCAGTCGCTATAGAGATAGACGTTATCGTCACCGCCCAGCGAATCCTGCTTCCAGGCATAGTTGATGCCGAACTTGGCGCTGGCCGGGCCAAATGCCGCGGTGAGCGAGGCATAGGGTTCAAACAGGTTACCATCACCCGTGCTGCCGCCCGGATAAACATAGTACACCATGCCGACATCGGCGGTCAGTGCGCTGCTGACCTTGCCGGTCCAGCCGGCGTAGAGATCAACTTCGGTCGAACCGTAAACGTCGAGCGCGTCCTGCTCCAGGCTGGATGCCCAGGTTCCGGCATAGAGGCCGGACGAATGGTTGACGTTGATCGAGCCCTGGATCGCCATATCGCCGCCCGACAGCGAAAGGCCGCGGAAACGGTAATCGGTGACGAGGGCAACATTGCCCGTAACGGTCAGATCGCTGGGCGGATCGGTCTCATCAGCGAGGGCGGGAGCAGCTGCCAGCGCAGAGCCGGCGATAAGGGTTGCAGCCACAAGGCTGCGGACGGACGTGAGCATGGCAATCTTCCTATTCGATTGTTGGTGCTTCGTCCCACCTGCGCCCGCCCCTTGCTGCTCGTGCCGGCAGCATTCGGTTCGGACCAGGGTGGGGTGGCACAGTTTTGTTGCACCGCACAAGAAAAAACCGGCCGGAAGATTACAACGACCGCCCAACTGTGCCTTTAAGGCAACGGCTGCCGCCACAGTCCGCGCAGAGCCGGGCGTCGAGATGATTGTCCATTCCCGACCTAGCGGTTATACCGGCAGGCCTGATGCTTTCCCGCCTTCGCCAATTGCTGACGGCCGCCCCGCCGCCGCCCGGCTCCGCTGTTCCGGCGGGCGAACGCGTCTATGCGATCGGCGATATTCACGGCCGGGCCGATCTGCTGGCGGCGCTGATTGATGCCATCGATGCCGACGATGCCGATCGCGGGCCGGCGCAAACATCGATCATCCTGCTGGGCGATCTGATCGACCGCGGGCCGGACAGCGCCGGCGTGATCCGGTTGGCCCGTGCCTGGCAATCGCGCCGCCGGGTGCAGATCCTCAAGGGCAATCATGAGGAGATGTTCCTCGATGCCCTGGAGCAGGAAGAGGTGATGCGCCACTTCCTGCGCTTTGGCGGCCGCGAGATGCTGCTGTCCTATCCGCTCGATCCCTTGGCCTATACCCGGGCCGAACTGGGCGAGGTGGCCGGGCTGGCGCGGGCGGCAATCCCGGCAGAAGACATTGCCTTCATCCGCGGTTTTGAAGACCGGATCCAGATCGGCGACTATCTGTTTGTCCATGCCGGCGTGCGGCCTGGCGTAGCCATTGCGGACCAGCGCGAGACCGACCTGCGTTGGATCCGCGAAGCCTTTCTGGATCATCCGGACAGCTTCGGCCCGATCGTGGTCCATGGCCACACCATTTTCGATGCCCCGCAGATCCGGCACAACCGGATCGGCATTGACACCGGGGCCTATCGCAGTGACCGGCTCACCGCGCTGGGGCTGGAGGGAACAAATCGCTGGCTGCTGACCTCAGTGGCCGAAGCTGGCGCGGTCCGCGTCCAAAAAGAGGAATAGGCAATGAAGATTGCAATGGTCGGCTCGGGCTACGTGGGCCTGGTTTCGGGTGCTTGCTTTGCCGATTTCGGACACGAAGTGGTCTGCATCGACAAGGACCCGGCCAAGATCGAGAGCCTGCACACCGGGATCATGCCGATCTACGAACCGGGCCTGGCCGAACTGGTCGCCTCGAACGTGCGCGCCGGGCGCCTGTCCTTCACGACCGATCTGGAGGAAGGGATCGCCGGGGCCGGAGCGATCTTTATCGCGGTTGGCACCCCCAGCCGCCGCGGCGATGGCCATGCTGACCTGTCTTATGTCTATGCCGTGGCCGAGGAGATCGGCCAGAACCTGAAGAACGATGCCGTCGTGGTGACCAAGTCAACCGTGCCCGTCGGCACCGGGGACGAGGTCGAACGAATCCTCAAGGAAGCGAACCTGCCCGTTCGGGTGGCTGTGGCTTCCAACCCAGAATTCCTGCGGGAAGGCGCTGCCATCGGCGATTTCAAGCGCCCAGACCGGATTGTCGTGGGCACCGAAGACGATTGGGCCCGCCAGGTCATGACCGAGGTCTACCGTCCGCTGTTCCTCAACAAGGCGCCGCTGCTGTTCACCAGCCGTCGCTCGTCCGAACTGATCAAGTACGCCGCCAATGCCTTCCTTGCGGTCAAGATCACCTTCATCAACGAGATGGCGGACCTGTGCGAAAAGGTTGGCGCCGATGTCCAGGACGTGGCCCGCGGGATCGGCATGGACGGCCGGATCGGCTCGAAGTTTCTCCACGCCGGGCCTGGCTATGGCGGCTCGTGCTTCCCCAAGGATACGCTGGCCCTGCTCAAGACCGCCGAGGACTATGGGGCCCCGACCCGGATCGTCGAGGCGGTGGTCAAGGTCAATGACAGCCGCAAGCGCGCGATGGGCCGCAAGGTGATCGAGGCGCTGGGCGGGATCGAGGAAGCCCGCGGCAAGAAGGTTGCCATGCTGGGCCTGACCTTCAAGCCCAACACCGATGACATGCGTGACAGCCCGGCCATCGCGATCGCCCAGGCGCTGATTGACGCGGGCGTTCACGTTGCCGCCTATGATCCCGAAGGCATGGAAGTGGCCAAGCCGCTGATGCCCGAAGTGGCGATGCAGGCTGATGCCTATGCGGCGATCAAGGATGCCGATGCCGTCGCCCTCGTCACCGAATGGGACGCGTTCCGGGCGCTTGACCTCAACAAGGTCAAGGCGCTGGCCAAGGCGCCGGTGCTGGTCGACCTGCGCAATATCTATGACCCGGCCGAAGTCCGTGCCAAGGGCTTTGCCTATTCCAGCGTTGGGCGCATCTAGCCCCTTCCCTGATTGTCCGGCGCGGCTATGGTGCGCCGGACAACGGGGAGGAAAATGACAATGCGTAAACGGACTGTGGCGCTGGGCGCGCTGGTTGCGGTGCTGCTCGCGGGCGGCGGCTGGTATACCAGCCTGGATCAGGAAACGCGTGGGCTGCTGGCAGCCATGCCGACGGACCGCGACGTGCTGATGTGGTCGCAAGACCAGCGCGATGCCGCCTTCCGCGCAATGGACCGTCTGCCGGTGCTGGCCAAGGCACGCGAGATTGCTCCATCGACCAACCCGCTGCCCCTGCCGCAGGGCAAGCCGCTTACCATTCCGGGTATTGACGACTATCTGGCCAAGCAGCGCGCTGCCGGGATCGTGATCGTGCAGGATGGCAAGATCCGCTATGAAAAGTACCGGCTGGGCTTTGGCCCCAAAGGACGCTGGACCAGCTTCTCGGTCGCCAAGTCATTCACCTCGACGCTGGTCGGGGCGGCAATCCAGGATGGCTATATCAAGAGCCTGGAAGACAAGGTCAGCCAGTACGTCCCCGGTCTCAAGGGCTCGGCCTATGACGACGTATCGGTCCGGCAATTGCTGACCATGAGCTCGGGCGTGCAGTGGAACGAGGATTACGAGGATCCCAACGCCGACGTGGCCAAGTTCAACAACGCCGAACCGGAAGACGGCCTCGATGCCACCGTCAGCTATATGCGGCACCTGCCGCGCGCCCATCCGCCGGGCCAGGTCTGGCATTACAACACCGGCGAAACCAATCTGATCGGGGTGCTGGTTTCCTCGGCCACGAAGAAGCCGCTGGCGCAGTACCTGCAAGAAAAGATCTGGCAGCCAGCCGGGATGGAATCGAAGGCGACCTGGCTGCTCAGCAAGACCGGCCATGAGATCGCCGGGTGCTGCCTGCAGGCCTCGACGCGCGATTACGCCCGCATGGGCCTGTTCGTGCTGGCGAACGGCCAGGCCGGGGGCAAGCAGATCGTCCCGGCTGACTGGTTTGCCCAGGCTACGGTCAAGCAGAAGGATATCGGCACGCCCGGCAAGGGCTATGGCTTCCAGTGGTGGACCTATGATGACGGTTCTGTCGCGGCCCAGGGGATCTTCGGGCAAGGGATCTTCATCGATCGCAAGCGGCGGCTGGTGATTGCTTCCAATGCCGACTGGACCCGGGCCAGCAAGGGGCCAGAGCCGGAAGCCCGCGAAGCCTTTTACCGGCAGGTACAGCAGGTACTGGATACCGAAGTCGCGCGCTAGGGCCTAGCCCTCTGCCACCCCAAGCGCCAGGCGGAAGGCCCGATCCAGCTCATCAAGTCCATAGGGCTTGGTGACTGTGGGGACCTGCGCCATTTCGGGCGGGACGACCTGCTTGCCATAGCCGCTGGCAAAGATGAACGGAA
>CAWUNP010000083.1:0-6449 GCA_963923805.1 uncultured Novosphingobium sp.
GCGCCTCCACCCTGGCCTTTGAACTTTCGCACCAGGGCCAGCGCATCGTGGTCAACTGCGGCGGCTCGGCCTGCGCCGGGGGGATCATTCCGATCCGTCTCGAACAGGGGCTGCGCGCCTCGGCCGCGCATTCGACGCTGGTACTTGATGACGTCAATTCCACCGCCGTCCTGATCAACGGCAAGATCGGCAGCGGCGTATCGGAAGTCGAGGTCGATCGACGGACCATCGCGGGCGAACGGCTTTCCGGCGCGACGCGGCTGGAAGCCAGCCACAACGGCTATGTCGGCCGCTATGGCCTGACCCACCGCCGGATCCTGATCCTGCGCGATGAAGGCACCGAACTGCGCGGCGAGGACCTGCTGGTGCCAACCGGCAACAAGGGCAAGAGCGGCAAGGTCGCCTTCGCCATCCGTTTCCACCTCGGCCCGGGCATCAAGGCGCGGGTGAGCGAGGATGGGCAAGGCGCTGGTCTGGCCATGCCCGACGGTTCCTACTGGCAGTTCCGCGCCGGGGGGCAGGTGACTGTCGAGGAAAGCATCTGGGCTGACGGGCAAGGCCGCCCCCAGCCGATCCAGCAACTGGTCCTGCAGGGCCTGGTATCACGCGGCGGCGGCAACTTTGCCTGGCTGCTGAAAAAGATGGGATAGCATTGGAAATGACTGCTGTGACGATCCGCCGGGCGCTGCTTTCGGTGTCTGACAAGGCCGGGCTGGTCGAACTGGGCCAGGCACTGGCCGCGCGCGGCGTGGAACTGGTCTCCACCGGCGGCACCGCCAAGACACTCCGCGATGCCGGCATGAGCGTGAAGGACATTTCCGACCTGACCGGCTTCCCCGAAATGATGGATGGCCGGGTCAAGACGCTGCACCCCAAGGTCCACGGCGGGCTGCTGGCCGTGCGCGACAATCCTGAACACGCGGCGGCCATGGCCGAGCATGCGATCGGCGCGATCGATCTGGTGGTGGTCAACCTCTACCCCTTCGAAGCGACTGTCGCCAAGGGCGCCAACCGCGACGAGATCATCGAGAACATTGACATCGGCGGGCCCAGCATGGTGCGCTCCGCCGCCAAGAACCACGCCTATGTCACGATCGTGACCGACCCGGCCGACTATGCCGGGCTGCTGGCCGAACTGGAAACCAACAACGGCGCAACGTCCTACGACTTCCGCCGCCTGATGGCCGCGCGCGCCTATGCCGCGACCGCCGCCTATGACAGCATGATCAGCCAATGGTTCGCCTTTGCCGACCAGCAGCAGCTGTTCCCCGAAACGCTGGCCGTGATCGGCAAGCGGGTGGAAGAGCTGCGCTATGGTGAGAACCCGCACCAGCGCGCCGCGCTCTATGTGCCGCGCGGGCCGCATGGTCACGGCATTGCCCAGGCGCGGCAGGTGCAGGGCAAGGAACTGTCCTACAACAATTACAACGATGCCGACGCGGCGCTGGAACTGGCGGCCGAGTTCCGCGGACAGGACCCGGCGGTGGTGATCGTCAAGCACGCCAACCCGTGCGGCGTGGCGCAAGGCTCGAGCCTGCTCGAAGCCTGGACCGGCGCGCTGCAATGCGATGACGTTTCGGCCTTTGGCGGGATCGTTGCGGTCAATACCCCGCTCGATGGCGCCACGGCCGAGGCGATCTGCCAGATCTTCACCGAAGTGGTGGTCGCGCCGGATGCTGACGAAGCGGCGATTGCCGCCTTCGCAAAGAAGAAAAACCTGCGCCTGCTGCTGACGGGTGATCTGCCCGATCCGCGCCGCGGCGGGCTGATGGTCAAGCCGATTACCGGCGGCCTGCTGGTTCAGAGCCGCGACAATGGCGCGATCGGCCGCGATGACCTTAAGGTCGTGACCAAGCGCGCACCGACCGAACAGGAGCTAAAGGACTGCCTCTTCGCCTGGACCGTCGCGCGGCACGTCAAGTCCAACGCCATCGTCTATGCCAAGGACGGGATCACCGCCGGGATCGGCGCAGGCCAGATGAACCGCCGCGACAGCTCGCGCATTGCCGCGATGAAGGCGGCCGAAGCGGCCGAGAAGTTCGGCTGGGCGCAGAGCCGCGCAGTTGGCAGCGCCGTTGCATCCGATGCCTTCTTCCCCTTCGCCGACGGCCTGCTGGCTGCGGCTGAAGCCGGCGCAACGGCCGTGATCCAGCCGGGCGGTTCGATTCGCGACGAGGAAGTGATCGCGGCGGCCGATGCAGCCGGTCTGGCCATGGTCTTCACCGGGATGCGCCACTTCCGGCACTGAGTTCCGCAGTTCACCGCACAGGATTGCCGGTTCGCCGTGCCGCCGCGCGCTGGCCTGCTAGATTCACTTGGAAGTAAGAAAAAAATCGGCAGGGGAGCGGCAACGTTATCTCGCTTCGGAATCTTCCTTGATGGGCCTGTTCAAGTCCGACCTGTTCCGTTCCTTCGGCATCGGCTTTCTGCTGGGCGCCGTATTGCTGGTGGGCTCGGTCTGGGCGCAGAGCGAGGACGGCATTTCGGGCAAGGTCATCCCCAAGGCCGAAGCAGCCGCGCCGCTGCCCGATCGCACCCGGTGAAGCGCAAGCCGTTCTTCACTGTCATTCTCGCGCTGGCCGCTGCCTGCCAGCAAGCTCCCGCCAGCGCCGCCGAGGTTGATGTCCTCGCCCCCGCCGCCGCGCGCCAGGCCAAGGAAGCGCCGGGCCTGAAGACGGCGGTCTTTGCCGGCGGGTGCTTCTGGGGCGTCGAGGCGGTGTTCAGCCACGTGCTGGGCGTGAAGAGCGTGCTGACCGGCTATCACGGCGGCAATGCCAGAACCGCTGACTACGAACGGGTCAGCGAAGGCGACACCGGCCATGCCGAAGCGGTGAAGGTTACCTATGACCCTGCCGTCGTCCGCTATGATCAACTGGTGCGGATCTTCTTTTCAGTCATCGCCGATCCGACCCTGAAGAACCGCCAGGGGCCGGATGAAGGCACCCAGTATCGCGCCGCGCTGGTGCCCACCAGCGAGGAGCAGCGGCAGGTCGCTGGTGCATACCTTGCGCAGATGAAGGCTTCGGGGATTTGGCAGCGCCCGATCGTGACCGGGATCGAGGCCTATCGCCAGTTCTACCCGGCCGAAGCCTATCACCAGGATTTCATGGCGAAGAACCCGCGCCACCCCTACATCCTCTACTGGGATGTGGCCAAGGTGGCCGCGCTGAAGAAGCGCTTCCCCGGTTTCTTCAAGCCGGACTTCACCCGGGGCTAACCTGTCCCTATATTGCCGGAATGGCAGGTCATCACCATCACGACGAGCATTCGGGTCCGCACCTGATCGAAGCCGCACGGCTGGCGCTGGTGGAGGCCGGCGAACAGTGGACCGACATGCGCGCCGAAGTGTTTCATGCCCTCGCCGCGCAGGATCGCCCCGCCTCGGCCTATGACATTGCCGAAAGCGTCTCGAAAGAGCGCGGCAAGCGGGTGGCGGCCAATTCGGTCTACCGGATTCTCGACCTCTTCGTGAAGACCAACCTGGCCCGCCGGGTTGAGAGCGCCAATGCCTATATCGCCAACAGCCATCCCGGCTGCCGCCACGATTGCATCTTCCTGATCTGCGACGTTTGCGGACGGGCCGTGCATATCGATGACGACCGGCTGACCGGCGCTTTGGTTGAGGCTGCGCGCACGGCGGGCTTTGCCGATATCCGCCCGGTGGTGGAGCTGCGCGGCGTGTGCGAGCGCTGCAACTAGCCCGGCACGCACCGGTCCTGCACCGGAAACTGGCCCGCCCTGCCCGATAGTCTCAATCGACACCACTAATCCAAGTGTGTAAGGCCCTGAAGATGAGTCAGACCCCCGTCACGCCGCTATTGGATACGGTTGATGTTCCGGCCGATCTGCGCAAGCTCGCGCCAGAGCAACTGCGCCAGCTGGCCGATGAACTGCGCACCGAGATGATCAGTGCAGTGGGCACCACCGGCGGGCACCTCGGTTCAGGCCTGGGCGTGGTCGAGCTGACCGTGGCGATCCACTATGTGTTCAACACCCCCGACGACAAGCTGATCTGGGACGTGGGCCACCAGGCCTATCCGCACAAAATCCTGACCGGGCGGCGTGACCGGATCCGCACCCTGCGGCAGGGCGGCGGCCTCTCGGGCTTCACCAAGCGTAGCGAGAGCGAATACGATCCGTTCGGCGCGGCGCACAGCTCCACCTCGATTTCGGCCGCGCTGGGCTTTGCCATTGCCAACAAGCTGCAGGGCCAGCCCGGCAAGGGCATCGCCGTGATCGGCGACGGCGCGATGAGCGCGGGCATGGCCTATGAGGCGATGAACAACGCCACCGATGCCGGCAACCGGCTGGTGGTGATCCTCAATGATAACGACATGTCGATCGCGCCGCCCGTGGGCGGGCTGTCGGCCTATCTCGCCAAGATCGTCTCCTCGCGCCCGTTCCTGGAACTGCGCGAAGTGGCCCGGCGTCTATCGCGCAAGCTGCCCGAGCCGCTGCACCGCGCCGCCAAAAAGACGGACGAGTTCGCCCGCGGCATGGCCATGGGCGGCACCCTGTTTGAAGAGCTGGGCTTCTATTATGTCGGCCCGGTTGACGGGCATAACCTCGATCACCTGATCCCGGTGCTGGAAAACGTCCGCGACGCGGCGGAAGGCCCGTGCCTGATCCATGTCGTGACGCAAAAGGGCAAGGGCTATGCCCCGGCCGAAGCCAGCGCCGACAAGTATCACGGCGTCCAGAAGTTTGACGTGATCACCGGCGAACAGGTCAAGGCACCGGCCAAGGCCCCGGCTTACCAGAACGTCTTCGGCGAAACTCTGGCCAAGCTGGCAGACAGCGATCCGAAAATCTGCGCGATCACTGCCGCCATGCCGAGCGGCACCGGCGTCGACAAGTTCGCCAAGGCCCACCCGGACCGCAGCTTCGATGTCGGCATTGCCGAACAGCACGCCGTGACCTTTGCCGCCGGCCTCGCCGCGCAGGGGATGCGGCCCTTCGCCGCGATCTATTCAACCTTCCTGCAGCGCGCCTTTGACCAGGTGGTCCATGACGTCGCGATCCAGAACCTGCCGGTGCGCTTCGCGATTGACCGCGCCGGACTGGTCGGCGCGGATGGCGCAACCCATGCCGGTTCGTTCGACATCACCTACCTTGCCACCCTGCCCAACATGGTGGTGATGGCCGCCGCGGACGAGGCCGAGCTGGTCCACATGACCTATACCGCGGCCCTGCACGACAGCGGCCCGATCGCCTTCCGCTATCCGCGCGGCAATGGCATTGGCGTGCCCCTGCCCGAGGTTCCGCAGCAGCTGGAGATCGGCAAGGGCCGCGTGGTGCGCGAAGGGACCAAGGTGGCCCTGCTCTCGCTGGGCACACGCCTGGCCGAAGCGCTCAAGGCGGCCGACGCGCTGGAGGCCAAGGGGCTTTCGACCACGGTGGCTGACCTGCGCTTTGCCAAGCCGCTCGATAGCGACCTGATCCGCCGCCTGATGGCCAGCCATGATGTGGTCGTAACGGTTGAGGAAGGTGCGATTGGCGGGCTCGGTGCCCATGTCCTGACCATGGCCAGCGACGAAGGCCTGCTGGATGCCGGCCTGAAGATCCGCACCCTGCGTCTTCCGGACCTGTTCCAGGATCACGATGCGCCGGACAAGCAATATGACGAAGCCGGCCTCAATGCGCCAAACATCGTCGATACTGTCCTGAAAGCGCTGCGCCACAACAGCGCCGGGGTGGAGGAAGCGCGGGCCTGAGCGCCCGCGCCGATAGTCAGCCCATCCAGCGCCAGATCCCCGCAGCCATGCCGTTGCCGGGGATATGGAGATAGGTGGCAACCAGCCACAGCAGCAGACCGGCCAGCCAGGGCACCAGACCAGCCTTGGTCAAACCGCCCAGCTTCGGCCAGTAGGCAGTCTTGGCTTCCCAGCCGGCCCAGGCCGCGCCCATCAGCGCCTGTTTCTTGCGGTCTTGCAGGTGGGAACCCGCTAGCGCGAGGAACCCGATCGATCCGGTCAGCAACAAGCTGCGCGGGCTGGGGCTGATCAGGGCATGGGCCAGCGCCCACAGCGCAAAGCCCCACATCATCGGGTGACGCGTAACATGAAACACGCCGTGGACCGGCTTGTCGGCCAAGGCTGCTGCCCCCGGCTGGGGCAGCGCAGGATTACCCATCAGGCTGCCGACAAACAGGACTGCGGCCACCAGCGTTAGCAGGCTGGAAATTGCCCAGGGCAAAGCTTGCGAACCATCCCACAGCCCCGCCTGCGGCCCGATCGCCCGGTAGGCCATGACCATCCAGCCGAGTGTGGCAAAGGCCACCAACGAATAGACGATCTGGAAGCCGGCCGCCCCGATCGCCTTGACGATCGGCGCCCGCAACGGGTGGGAGAGCGCGAAGTGGGTTCCGACAAAGGCCACCGCCGCGGCGACCAGATTGGCTAATGGATCCATTTCATCTCCCTCCCTTACCCCCCTCCCGCTTGCGGGAG
>CAWUNP010000084.1:0-6446 GCA_963923805.1 uncultured Novosphingobium sp.
GATCGGGATCAGCAGCAGCAGCGCGAAGACGCGCGGCCGGTCAACCGAGGTGACCGCCGCCAGCAGCCCCAGTGCAACCGCCAGGCCCACCTCACCCGAGAGGCCGATGGCGGAGACTTCCGGCACCACGCGGCCCAGCACGTAGAGCGCGACCAGCGCCGCAGCGGCGAAGCCCAGCAGGCGCTTGCCATCCACCCCGTCAGCCGAAGCCTTGGCATCCGCTGCGCGGTCTTCCTTGGGCAGCCACGGCCCGGCCTTGATATACAGCAGCAGGCCCGCGACCATCACGATCCCGGCGGTGCCGAAACCGTAATGCCAGCCCACCTTTTCGCCCAGCGTGCCGGAAATCAGCGGAGCGACGATCACGCTGACGTTGATCGCGATGTAGAAGATCTGGAAGGCCATCGCCCGGCGCAGGTCATTGGGTCCGTAAAGCTCCCCCACCTGGCTGGCGATATTTCCCTTGAACAACCCGACGCCGACGACCAGCGCGAGCAGGGCGAACAGGAACAGCCCTTCGAAGGCCATCAGGAAGTGGCCCAGCGCCATGACCACGGCCCCCGCCAGCAGCGTGGCGCGGCGGCCCAGCCAGCGGTCGGCGATCAGGCCGCCCGCGATGGGGGTGAGGTAGACCAGGCTGGTGTAGTCCCCGAAGATCGCCGAGGCGAGCGGCTGGCCCTGCATCTCGCCATAGGCCGCGCCTTGCAGCCACTGCAGGCCCAGCACATTGCCGATATGCTCTGGCAGCAGCAGGTACTTGACCATGTAGAGCACGAGCAGCGTCTGCATGGAGTAGTACGAGAACCGCTCACACCCCTCGACGAAAGAGAGATAGCCCAGCCCCTTCGGGTGGCCCAGGAAGGCCCGGTCATGGGCGGGCGCATCAAGCTCTGGCGTGGCATCGGCAACAGTCATCACATCCCCCCGGATGGTTTCGTTGGTAACGGGCTAGCCGCGTGGAGGCGGGCTGGCAAGTTGACACAGTTGACACTGAGTCCGCTTCTTCCAACATCGTGAACGCCGCAGGATTGCTGGCGTTTCGGCCCGAAACGGCGCGTTTGCGTTGCAGGAAAAAATAAAAAAGCGCGTCCGAACGCACGAAGGCCGCGTACAGGGCGCGGCCTTTGAAGCACGGTGCGGGCGGCGGCGCGGGTCATCGCGCCGGATGACGGCTGGGGCATGGGCGGGAGGATGACAGGTTTTGGCGGGGTAGGAAAATGGGTGTGTAAGATCGAAAACAACCTGCAATGTGGGCCGCTCAGCTTGCGAAGGGGGCCTGCCGCACGGCCAGGCCGAAGCCGACCTTGCGGACAAAATCGAACCGGCCGCCGGGCAGGGCGCGCGCTTCCAGATCGAGCCGCCGGAGGATTTCCCGCTTGAACGGACCGCGCGGGTGATCCGCCAGCACCTGTGCCACGAAGCTGCGGGGCAAGTGTGACAGCCGCAGGCCGGCCAGATCGACCATCGCGCCAAACTGGGTATAGGCGCCCAGCGCGCCGTCGCGGTCGGGGCGGATGCCAATCGTGGTGTGGACTATCAGGGCATCGGCCAGATGATCGCCAACCACCGCGGGCTCACCCGCGGCGTGGGCGCATTGCCGGGCCACGGCGGCGCTGCGCAGGGTGAAATCCTCGCCGGTGATCGCCTTGACGATGCCGACATCGTGCAACAGCCCGCAAATGTGCAGCAGTTCGGGATCGGCGGTAATCCCGTCGATATGGGCGAGCGCCCGCCCGAACAGCGCCGAGCGATAGCCATGGGCCAAGAGGACCTGCCCCTGATCGAGCGCGGCTTCTTCGGCGAGCCTGATCAGGCGGCTATCGGGGATGCCGGGCAGACCATCCAGATTGCCGCGTCGCCAGAGCGCCGGGGTGAGCCGTTCCCACAGGTTGCGGGCCTGCTGGATGGCGGCATGGCCGATCCCGTGCAGGCATTGCCTGCCCGTCATGACGCCGCCAGTGGCGGCCAGCCAGCCGGGTCCGCCAAAGCGATCGGGATCGGGCAGCGGGGGAAGGGTGCGGGGATCTGGCATATCTAAGTCCGTATTTTGAACTTAGGACCAGATGTCCTATCTGGGTTCACATGTCAAACCCAGATGGAAATCGCGCTTGGATTCGATCTGCCCCGGTGCCGCGTGACCAGTGCGGCATGGCGCTGGCCTGCGACCTGCTGGGCGATCGCTGGACGATGCTGATCATCCGCGAGGCCTTTTATGGCGTATCGCGCTTTGATGACCTGCGGGCCGATCTGGGGACCCCGCGCGGGGTGCTGAGCGGCCGCCTGCGCCGGCTGGTGGAGCAGGGCGTGCTGGAAATGCGGCCCTACCAGGCCCCGGGCGCCCGGCAGCGCCACGAATACGTCCTGAGCCCCTGCGGCCGGGATCTGGGGCTGGCCCTGATTGCGCTGATGCAATGGGGCGATCGCCATTTGCAGGACGAACCATCGCCGCTGGCGATCACCGACCGCGCCTCGGGTGAGCCCTTGCAGGTCGCGCTGGTTACCCCGCAGGGACAGGCCGTGGCGGCGGACGATGTGGTGGTGACCGTTCTGGCCCCTGCGCCGACCGGTTGAGGCGGCGGATCAACCCCGCAGGGCGTCATCCAGAAACGCCGCGACCTCGGCCAGATCAACGTCCTTCGCCAGAAACGCCTCGCCCACCTGCCGCAGCAGCACGAAGGGCAGGGTGCCGGCGTCCATCTTCTTGTCGTGGAGCATATGCGCCACCAGCGTCTGCCCATCGCAGTTGAGGCCGAGCGTGGAAATCTCGCTGGCCATACCGACAGCGTTGAAGTGCGCGGCGATGCGGTTGGCATCGGCCTCGGCGATCAGGCCGCGGCGCGCGGAGAAGCGGGCGGCGAGGACCATGCCGAGCGCGACGCCTTCGCCGTGGAGCAGCCGGTCCGAAAAGCCGGTCTGGGCTTCGAGCGCGTGGCCGAAGGTGTGGCCCAGATTGAGCAGGGCGCGCAGGCCCAGCGTCTCACGCTCATCCGCTTTGACGATCCTGGCCTTGGCCGCGACCGAGTGGGCGACGGCATATTCGCGCAGTTCCGCGTCCCCGGCCAGCATGGCGGCGCCATTGGCCACGCACCAGTCAAAGAACGGGGCATCGCCCAGCAGGCCGTATTTCACGACTTCGGCATAGCCGGCCAGCAGCTCACGCCGGGGCAGCGTGTTCAGCACATCGAGATCGGCCAGGACCAGCGCGGGCTGGTGGAAGGCGCCGACCAGGTTCTTGCCGGCGGGCGTGTTGATCGCGGTCTTGCCGCCAACGCTGGAATCGACTTGCGCCAGCAGGGTGGTGGGCACCTGGATGAAATTGCAGCCGCGCTTCAGGATCGCGGCGGCGAAGCCGGTCAGATCGCCGATCACGCCGCCGCCCAGCGCAATGATGCTATCACCGCGCTCGACTTCCTCAGCCAGCAGCCAGTCGACCGTGGCGGCAAGCTGGTCCCAGCTTTTGCTGGCTTCCCCGGCGGGGAGGACGCGCCAGACGGCTTCGTGGCCCTTGGTCGCCAGTGCGGCTTCGACCGCAGCGCCGCAGTGGGCGTGGACATGGGCGTCGGTCACGATCGGCACGCGGCGCTTGCGCAGGCGCGGCCCGGCGAGCTCTGCCAGCTGGGCCAGCAGCCCGGCGCCAACGTGGACTTCGTAAGGGCGGCCGGCGATGTCGACCGGGATCATAGCCATGCGTCGATTTCCTTCAGAACCCGCGCCACGGTGCGCGCCTGCGGGCCGCGCCCGGATGTGACATGGATCGGGGCCTCGGCATAGGCCGGGCGGCGTTCATTGCGCAGCCGGGTCAGGATTTCGCGCGGATCACCCTGGCGCAGCAGCGGGCGGGTATCCTTGCGCGCGGTGCGTTCGAGCAGGGTTTCGATATCGGCATCGAGCCAGACGGTGATCGCCTTGGCCAGGATCAGCGCGCGGGTTTCCGGATTGACGAAGGCGCCGCCGCCGGTGGCGATGACCTTGCGCCGGTCGCTGGCATTGTCTCCATCCATCAGCCGGGCAATCACGCGGCGTTCACCATCGCGGAAGGCTGCTTCGCCGTGGCGTTCGAAGATTTCGGCAATGGTCAGCTGGGCGGCCTGTTCAATCGCTTCGTCGGCATCGACGAAGGGCAGGTGCAGCAGGCCGGCCAGACGGCGGCCAATGCTGGACTTGCCCGTGCCCATCATCCCGACCAGCACGACGGGACGATCGATCCGCCGCGCCAGGGCGGCGAGATCGGCTGTCGAATGTTCGGCTTCGTCATGGTCCATTGCGGCCCTGCCTATAGATGGGCTAACCGGGTGCGCAAGTATTGGACAGGTTTCGGGGCAGAAAGGCAAAAGGTGGCGGTGACCATGCGCAAGGGATGGCTGATGCTGACGCTCGGTTCGACGCTGGCGCTCAGCTCGGCATTGGTCCTGGCGCAAAACGCGCCCGAATCGCTGCTGCCGCCGGGCTTTGACAAGCCGCGTGCGGCGCCATCGCGTCCGGCGCAGGCTCCGGCCCGGGCGCCTGCTGCGCCGGTGACGGCCACCAAGGGCAATGCGCCCACCAGCAGCAATGCCGCCAGCACATCGGTGCCGGTGGTGCAGCAGGTGCCGGGTGCGGCGGCAACCACGGCGGCGGCCGGCCTGCCCGCCGGGGTGCGGATCCCGACCCTGCAAGAACTTGAGGCGATGTCGCCTGATGAGCTGGACGAACTGCTGGGCCTGAAGCCGCGATCGGACATGCCGCCCGCGGCGCAGCGTTCGCTCAAGCAGGTGGGGGTGCTGGCCGATTACGAAGGCGGGCTGCCGGCCGGATCGCTGGCGCGGCAAAGCGGCGTGCTGGTGCGCGCCGCGCTGGATGGCAACAAGGGCCAGCTGGTCTCGCGCTGGGGGCATATCCTGCTGCGCCGCGCGCTGGCTTCGCGGCTGGATGCGCCGCTGGGGATGAACCCGGCCGATTTTGCCGCCAGCCGCGCCGCCTTGCTGGTGCGCATGGGCGAGGGTGAAGTGGCCCGCGCCGTGGTGCAGGATGTCGACGCCGGCAACTTTACCCCCAGCCTGACCCGCGCCGCACTGGATGCCTATGCCTTTACGGCGGACATTACCGGGATCTGCCCGGCGGTGACGGTGCAGGGCGGGGCGCGCAAGGACGCCGAATGGCGCGTGCTGCGTTCGGTCTGCCAGGCCTTCCAGGGCGATGGCACCGCGGCCATGGCCCAGCTCGACCGGATGCAGGGCGGCGGGGTCTGGCCCAAGATCGACATGCTGCTGGCCCAGAAATACGCTGGGGCCGCTGGCAAGGCCCGCCGCGCGGTGACGATCGAATGGGACGGCGTGACCGAGATGACGCCGTGGCGCTATGCCTTCACCATCGCCACCGGGCTGGAGCCGCCCGCCGCGCTGATGCGCAATGCGCCGGATCGCTATGCCTATTCCGCCGCGCTGGCGCCGATGGTGCCGCTGGTGACCCGCGCCGAGGGGGCGGACAAGGCGGCGGCGGCCGGGATTCTCTCGAGCGCGGCGATGGTCGATCTCTACAGCCAGATCTATGCGCAGGATGACATTACCGGCGATTGGGCCGAGCGGTCTGAACTGCTGCGCACCGCCTATACCGGCGAGGCGCCGGCCGATCGGATGAAGGCGATCGCGCAGTTGTGGGACGGCGCGCCCGACAGCCGCGTGCGCTATTCGCGCATGGTGCTGACTGCCTATGCGGCGGCGCGCATGCCGGTAAGCGACAGTTTTGTTGAACAATCGGGCGATCTGGTTGCCTCGATGCTGGCCGCCGGGCTGGATGGCAATGCCATGCGCTGGGCCAGCCAGGCCGAGGTGGGATCGCTGACCTGGGCGCAGCTGGCGCTGGCATCGCCCAGCCGCGGCAATCCGGTTTCAGCCGGGGCGCTGGAATCGTTCTATTCCGACGACGACAGCGACAATTATCGCAAGTCGCGGTTCCTGTTGGCCGGATTGGCCGGGTTGGGCCGGGTCGATCAGGCAACCGCGGCGGACTTTGCCTCGAAGCTGGAAATCAACCTCAATCGCCAGACCCGCTGGACCAGGCTGATCGATCAGGCCGCGGACCTGAACAACGCTGCGCTGGTCTGCTTCCTGGCGGGCGTGGGGATGCAGGGCGATGGCTGGGACAAGATGACCAGCGTCCACCTTTATCACATCGTCTCGGCGCTCAACCGCGTGGGTCTTTCGGCCGAAGCCCGGATGATCGCGGCCGAGGCGGTGGCGCGGGGATAAGCCCCTGTCGGCAGCGGTCGATGCCTTCCTCGCCATGCTGGCGGCAGACCGCGGGGCAGCGGCCAATACGCTGGCGGCCTATCGGCGCGATCTGGAAACGGCCGAAGAGATCATCGGCCCGCTGACCGAGGCGACCCGCGCTGATCTGGGCCGGCTGGCCGGCGCCTGGTCAGACCTGGCGCCTTCAAGCCTGGCCCGCAAATGTTCGGCGCTGCGGCA
>CAWUNP010000085.1:0-6444 GCA_963923805.1 uncultured Novosphingobium sp.
AGCCGCCGGGCCGACGCGGCCGGCCACTGGCGGTTCTCCGCGCCCAAGAAATATGGCGGCAAGGATGGCTCCAACCTCTGGATGGCGGTGATCCGCGATCGCTTTGCCGCCAAGGGGCTGGGCCTGCACAACGATCTGCAGAACGAGCATTCGATCGTCGGCAACTTCCCCTTTGTCGCCATGTTCGAACATTTCGGCACGCCGGAACAGCAGCAGGAATTCATCCTGGGCGGCTTCGCACGCGAACGCCGCGTCGCCTTTGGACTGACCGAGCCGGATCATGGCTCTGACGCAACCCACATGGAAACGGTAGCCGTGCGCGAAACGCGCGATGGCGTGCCGGGCTGGCGGATCGACGGGCGCAAGATGTGGATCACTGGCATGCACGTGGCCACGCACTGCGCCGCGTTCTGCCGCACCTCGGGCAAGGCGGGCGATGCCAAGGGGATCACCTGTCTGCTGGTTCCCGCGGGGACGCCGGGCATGGTGGTTGATGAATATCTGTGGACCTTCAACATGCCCACCGACCACCCGCGGATGCATTTCGAGAACTGCTGGGTGCCGGACAGTGCGGTGCTGGGGCCGGTCGATGGCGGACTGTCGATCGCGCAGAGCTTCGTTCACCAGAACCGCATCCGCCAGGCCGCCAGCTCGCTCGGCGCGGCGACCTACTGCCTTGAGGAATCGGTCAAGTACGCCCGCGAACGCAAGCCGTTCGGGCAGGAACTGGCCCGCAACCAGGGGATCCAGTTCCCGCTGGTCGAGCTGGCCACCCAGTGCGAAATGCTGCGCACGCTGATCTACAAGACGGCCTGGGAGATGGACCAGCTGGAGCACAAGGAGATCGAGCACAAACTCTCGGACAAGATCTCGATGTGCAATTACTATGCCAACCGGCTGGTCTGCGAAGCGGCGGACCGGGCGATGCAGGTTCACGGCGGGATCGGCTATTCGCGCCACAAGCCGTTTGAGCACATCTTCCGCCACCACCGCCGTTACCGGATTACCGAGGGCGCGGAGGAGATCCAGATGCGCAAGGTGGCCGCCTATCTGTTTGGTTATCTGGGGCCGCGCAAGGCGCTCTACGCCCAATAGCACCGCGTTACCCGGCAGCCACAGGCGGCGGGCAAAATGCGGGGCGGAACAGCCTGTCGCTTGCCCGCTTATGGCAGGATTGATTAGGCCTTGACTGTCGCGAGCCCGGACCGCGGCGGTCGCCGCTTCGGGTCTTTGATTACAAGGGGAACTTTGATGCGATCGAACCTGCGCCTTGCCTTGCTTGCTTCGCTTTCCGCCCTGCCGTTCGCCGTACCGGCCGCGGCCCAGGGAACTGCAGCAGATGCGCCTGAAGAGCAGGTCATCATCGTCACGGGCACCCGCTCGACCGCCCGCACGGTCGAGGATTCGCCGGTTCCGGTTGACGTCCTTGCGGGCGAAACGCTGACCGAAGGTGGCCAGGTCGAAACCAACAAGATCCTCAACAAGCTGGTCCCCAGCTTCAACTTCCCGCAGCCGGCCATTGCCGACGGTTCCGATGCGCTCCGTCCGGCCACCCTGCGCGGCCTGGGTCCTGACCAGACGCTGGTCCTGATCAACGGCAAGCGCCGCCACGTTTCGGCGCTGCTCAACATCAACGGCACGGTCGGACGCGGTTCGGCTGCGGTAGACATGAACACGGTTCCGGCGCTGGCAATCGACCGGATCGAAGTGCTGCGCGATGGCGCCTCTTCGCAATATGGTTCGGATGCCATTGCCGGCGTGATCAATGTGCGCCTGAAGAAGGCCAGCGAAGGCGGCCGCGCCTCGATCAGCTATGGCAAGTATGACACGACCATCGCGGGCGTGGCCAATGTCACCGGTCTGGCGCTGACCGGCGGCCAGCCCTCGCTCGATCCGACCGACAGCCGCTATTTCGCCGCCACCACCGATGGTGAGCGCAAGGCCCACGATGGCGAGAGCTATTCGGTTGCCACCAACATCGGCCTGCCGTTCTTTGGCGTTGAAGACGGCTATATGAACTTTACGGCCGAATACCGCCACCGCGGCTATACCAACCGCCAGGGCTTTGACCTGCGTCCGAACTATATCCGTCCGACGACGACGACCTGGGATCCGCGCGAGATCACCTTCAACCGTCTGCAATTCCGGTTTGGCGATCCCAAGGCCAATGACTTCATCCTGTTCGCCAACATGGGTGCGCCGATCGGGGACTCGCTTGAACTTTACGGCTTTGCCAGCTTCAACCAGCGCGATTCGCTGAGCGCGGCCAACTACCGCCAGGCCAATGCCGCCGCGAACCGCGATTTCTCGACCATTGCGCCGAACGTTACCCCCAGCAGTGCCAATTTCGTGGCGCTGACCGCGGACGGCTTCCTGCCGTTCATCCAGTCGGACCTGACCGACCGGGCGGCCACGATCGGCCTGCGAACCACCGCGGGTGAATGGAACGCCGATACTTCGCTGACCTGGGGCCAGAACAATTTCGACTACCGCGTCGAAGGTTCGCTCAACACCAGCTTCGGCCCTTCAAGCCAGCGCAGCTTTGATGCCGGCGGCCTGGCCTATCGTCATGTCCTGGCCAACCTCGATCTCAGCCGTGAATTCGACATGGGCTTTGCCGGTCCGCTGACCGTGGCCTTCGGCGGTGAATATCGCGCCGAACGGTTTATGATCCGTCCGGGCGACACCCAGTCGTTTGCAACGGGTCCGCTGTTCCAGCCTTCGGTCGCCGGCACGGCAGTGTCCTGCGCCGCAGCGTCGGGTGTGTTCAACGCCGCGACCAACATCTGCAGCTTCCCGGGCCGGGCTGCGGCTGCCGGCGCCCAGGGCTTCCCGGGCATTCCGACCAGCAGCACGACCAACGCCTCGCGCCACAACGTGGCCGGTTATGTCGAGCTTGATGCCGAACTGGTTGACGGGCTGACCACGACGGCCGCCGCCCGATATGAGCACTATTCCGATTTCGGCTCGACCCTGACCGGCAAGTTCGCGGCGCGTTACGAATTTGCCGACGGCTTCGCGCTGCGCGGTTCGGTCTCGAACGGCTTCCGCGCACCGTCGCTGCACCAGCAGTACTTCACCACCACCTCGACCAACTTCATCGCCGGCCTGCCGGTCGATATCTCGACGGTCGCCGTGAACAGCCCGGTTGCCCGCGCGCTGGGTTCGAAGGACCTGAAGCCCGAAAAGTCGTTCAACCTGTCGGGCGGCTTCACCGCCAACCCGCTTTCGGGCCTGACCCTGACGGTTGACTACTACAACATCCGTATCAACGACCGGATCGTGCTGACCGAAAACCTCGGTGCGGCTGGTGCCGGCACCTCGACCGTCAACGCTGCGGTCAAGGCTGTGCTCGATGCCAACGGCTTCAACTCGGTCGGCGCGGCGCGCTTCTTCATCAACGGCCTCAACACCCGCACCCAGGGGGTCGATGCCGTGCTGAACTGGCGCCTGCCGCTTGAAGGGGTGGGCAAGTGGTCGGTGACCGCCGCCTACAATTACAACAAGCAGCAGATCCTGGCCCGCAAGAACGAGCTGGGGCCGCTGGCAACCATCCCGGGCCTGATCCTGTTCGGCCGCGTCGAAGGCCTGCGCTTCACCGAAGGCCAGCCGCGTGACAAGGTGGTGCTCAGCCTTGATGGCGATGTCGGGATGTTCGGGCTGACCGCCCGCACCACCCGTTATGGCAAGGTTACCTCGCCGGGGTCGGCCAGCCCGCTCAGCGGCGATCCGCTGACTGCCTATGGCCCGGACGATATCTTCCTGAGCGCAAAGTGGATCACGGACCTCGAACTGCGGGTCAAGCCGATGGACCGTGTCAGCTTTGCCATCGGGGCTGACAACCTGCTCGATGTCTATCCGGACCGGTCGCCGTTCGGCCCGCGTCCGACGGCGATCGGCGGGGTCTATCCGGCCAACCAGCAGTACATTCCGTTCTCGATCTTCTCGCCCTTCGGCTTCAACGGCCGCTACCTCTACGCGCGGGCGAGCGTCGAATTCTAGAGTTCACACGAGCTGAAGAGGGGGAGGGCGCACGGGGTCAACCCCGGCGCCCTTTTCCTTTTGTGCTGCAGGTAAAGCTGCCGACGGTAGCGGCAGGCCGGGCTTAGCGCGACGCGGTGCGGCGCAGGCTGGAGCTTTCGGTCAGGTATCCGTCATAAACCGCGCGGCTGATCGAGGCGATCCGCATCTCGCGGTTGGCCTTGCCGCCTTGGCCCGTCACGTAGACGGCAATTGCGATCGAGCGGCCATCCGGGGTGTGGATGATGCCAACATCGCTGGAGGTGTTGTTCAGTGTGCCGGTCTTGTGCGCGATCCGCGCATCCTGCGGCAGCAGCGCACGCAGACGGCGCTTGCCGGTCAGGCAGCGGCCCATCGCGCCCAGCAGAACACTGCGGCTTGATCCGCTGAGGAAGCGTCCCTCGTGCAGGCCGGCCAGCAACTGGACCATCGCCAGCGGCGTGGCACTGTCGCGCGGGTCAACGGTGGTGGCGGGATTGAACTCACCATCATCGCGCACCAGGGTGGCGATATCGCGATCAAGACGCATGCCCGACAGGCCGACCTTGCGGACCCAGCGGTTGACCGCCGCCGGTCCGCCAACCGCGGCCAGCAGGGCATCGGTCGCGGCGTTGTCGCTGCGGGTGATGGCCAGTTCAATCAGGCCCTGGGCCGTCAGCATTGCTCCGGGCCGGACCGGAGCAACCGGGGTGGAGAACCGGGCCGAGCGTTGCGGGATCATCAGCGGAAACTTGTCGCTGAGCTTAAGCTTGCCCTGATCCACCAGATCCAGATAGGTCGCGGCTATGGCGATCTTGCTGGTGCTGGCCATCGGGAACGGCTGATCGCCCAACACGGTGATCGTGCGGCCGGAACCCAGGTCCATCGCGGCCACGCCGATCCGGCCCTGGGCCGCATTGGCCAGGCTGGCGACTGTCGCTTCGAGGCTGGTGCCGAAAGTTGTGACCGGACGCGTCGGCGCAACAAAGGGCCGGACCGTGGGCTGCACTTCGCGCGGCGCGCGCAGTTCCTTGCCGAAGACCTTGTCAAATTCGGACTTGAAATCTTCCGCCCGCGCGGCGGCAGCCGGCAGCACCATGGCGCTGGCCACGGCCAGATTGGCCACAAGACGAGGGAAACGGCGGTAACTCACCGGCGCGGCTTTAACCCATTCATGCTTTCAGATTGTCTAACGGGACTCGACCGTCCACCCGCCGCGCGACGAGACGACTCTCTGCTGCGGGGAAATGCAGGGAATACACGTAATATCGCGTGCAAATCGGCGAGTTCCGGCGCCTCCGATGAGCCTGGCGGTGTGGCGCGGACCGGGCAAACGAAAGGGCCGGGAGGATTGCTCCTCCCGGCCCCTCGTGTGCCTTGGCTGGTTGGCCGGACTTAGAAGTCCATGCCGCCCATGCCACCCATGCCACCACCCATCGGCGGCATGGCGGGCTTGTCTTCCGGCTTTTCGCTGATCGCCGCTTCGGTGGTGATCAGCAGGCCCGAGACCGAAGCCGCATCCTGCAGGGCAGTGCGGACGACCTTGGTCGGGTCGATCACGCCGGCAGCCTTGAGGTTTTCATAGACGTCGGTCGAGGCGTTGAAGCCCATGTTCTCGTCGTTTTCGCGCAGCAGGTTGCCGGCAACCACGGCGCCATCGTGACCGGCATTGGTCGCGATCTGGCGCAGCGGGGCCTGGATCGCGCGGCGCACGATGTCGATGCCCTTGGTCTGGTCGTCGTTGTTGCCCTTCAGGCCTTCGAGCGCCTTGGTGGCATAGAGCAGCGCGGTGCCGCCGCCGGGGACGATGCCTTCTTCCACCGCAGCGCGGGTGGCGTGCAGGGCGTCGTCAACGCGGTCCTTGCGTTCCTTCACTTCGACTTCGGTAGCACCGCCAACCTTGATCACGGCCACACCGCCGGCCAGCTTGGCCAGACGTTCCTGCAGCTTTTCACGGTCGTAGTCGCTGGTGGTGACTTCGATCTGGGCGCGGATCTGTTCGACGCGGGCCTTGATCTCGTCAGCCGAACCGGCGCCGTCGACGATGGTGGTGTTGTCCTTGTCGATGGTGACCTTCTTGGCCTGGCCGAGCATGCCGAGCGTGACGGACTCGAGCTTGATGCCCAGGTCTTCGCTGATCATTTCGCCCTTGGTCAGGATCGCGATGTCCTGCAGCATGGCCTTGCGGCGATCGCCGAAGCCCGGAGCCTTGACCGCAGCGATCTTCAGGCCGCCGCGCAGCTTGTTGACCACCAGGGTGGCGAGCGCTTCGCCTTCGATGTCTTCAGCGATGATGAGGAGCGGACGGCCCGACTGCACGACGGCTTCGAGGATCGGCAGCATCGCCTGCAGCGACGAGAGCTTCTTCTCGTGGATCAGGATGTACGGGTTCTCAAGCTCGACCGTCATCTTTTCCGGGTTGGTGATGAAGTAGGGCGACAGGTA
>CAWUNP010000086.1:0-6401 GCA_963923805.1 uncultured Novosphingobium sp.
ATGTAGAGAGGTCTCGTGGGCTCGGAGATGTGTATAAGAGACAGCTTCAAGGCCGCGGCGGATAACGAGCTGGGACATGCGGGGAAGAGTATGGGGGTTGAGGAGGCGAAGGGGAAGGAGGGAGTCCAAAGAGCGCAGTTGAGTGACTTAATCATAATTCTCCCAGCCCCAATCAATTTCAAACAGGGGATCTTGTTTTTTCCATTCTGGTGCCTCTTTGTTAAAATCAGCTTGCGTAAGATTCCATCCATCAAATGCGGTCACGTTAAACATATGCGTGTCTGAAATGTAAAACTGAACATTACTTGTCCTGAAGTAGTTGTAAAAATTCTCTATATCTTCTGTGCGCCCGATTTTTTTAAAAGAAGGGGAGGTGTCCCAACCCCTTCTCTCAACCTCATAAAGTGTGATCCACGATGCTGACTTGAAATCGCTATCTTTGTAGCGTTGCCTCAAGTCGGCGACTGGAACGGCAAACAGACCCAAATCTCTCCCATGAAGCATCATTAGATCCACTAGCTCATTGGATAATCCAAGGCACTGCTTGCAATCTTCTCGATTGAGGCGGATCGACAAAAACATAGCTGCGTACAAGAACCAAAGGGTCGTTCCGACATCGTTCCGGCGAGTGCTCACCTCGATCCCCCAGCAGATCAGTCTCTTTGCCTCAATGGATGTCCCGGTCTCCTTGTAGATCCCGAGGAGGAGAGGTAGCGCCCACCTCGCTTGATGAGGGGCTGCAAAGATAAGCCTCTGCAAGTATTCCAAGACTAGGTTCTGTTCCGGATTGTGTGCGAGATGTCTTGCAAAGCGTTTTAAGGCGTATCCTATAACATTAACGTTGGTGTGGTTATTGGCGCATTCGTAAACAACATCAAAGAAGTGTTCGACAAAATTTCTTCCAGTTTTACCACTTAATATATCAAATTTTCTTTGGAAATTATTTGGAATAAATTCGATCCCCGAATCGATTTTTGTTTTGAAGTCATTTATTTTGAGTTCGTATCTAGAGATCACTCGGGAAAAATGAGATTCAGCGTTTTCTGATTCACTAAGGGTGAATACGCCGAATTGGTAATCGTCAATATTGTGAAAGATTTGAGGTGCACAGAGCCTGGATCCCTTCTTGCAAAGTTCGTGGTCGATTCGGGATAGTAAAATTTCAGAAATTATACGGGATGTATCGGGGCCTATCGGAATGCCAATAGTCTGCTGTTGATTGCAATTCCTCACTAGAATGTCCAAACTATCACTCCAGTGACCTTTTAAAAGTTTTGATTTATACCGCTTCTTTCCCTCTTATTTTCCAAAAACTGCCCACGGTATCGAGTGTGTGTAAATAGAGCCATAGAATCTGTTTATGTCTAGGTTCAGAACAATTGGTTGGGCGCTTGCTAGATGCGCTTTAGATCGTCTCTGGATAGTTAATGTTGAAGACTCAATGGCCCGTCCTTTTGCAGACTTTGATAAAAATTTTGGCCGGGTGCCAGAGCTAGCGCTTAGACGATATATCCTCGAGATTTCTGCCCATTCGTGCGCAATAAGACTGCTCAAGTTGAAAAAGTTTATTGGGTTTATTATCCCAAAAGATCTTAGTGCGCCGCGGAAAGTTGATCCGTTAAAAAACGTTGTACTTCCTACGTAGTCCGTTTTCGGCGTCATTTTTGCGGCTGCCGAAGAAAAGTTCCGTGTCTGGAAAACCGGCGGAAGCTCGGTCGGATAAAAGCCGTAGTCAAGCAGCCTGTTCAATCGCACCCTTGCAGACGCCATCACCACCTCCCGCAAATGGTCGCATAAGAGAAAGCGCGTATATAGCTGGTATATCGGCGAGTTCGGGCCTGTCTGCAAGCGCCTAGAAGAGGCGGTTCTCTGCTGCTCGACTTCCTCCCTCCCACACGCCACACTCCCGCAGAAACAAGTGGGAGCGTGAAACAATGGCCACCGAACTCAGCCGGTCAGTCGCGGGCAAGGTCGTGCTGGTCACCGGCGCGGGCAGCGGGATGGGGCGGGCAACGGCGGAGGTCTTTGCCGCCGAGGGCGCCCATGTCGCGCTGACCGACCTGGCGGGCTCTCCGATTGAGGAGATCGCCGTCGCCCTGCGCGCCCAGGGTCACAGTGCGACGGCCTGGGTGCTGGATGTCAGCGATGCGGCGGCGATCCGCTCGGTCGTGGCGGAGATCGCGGACAGGCTGGGCGGGCTGGACGTGCTGGTCAACAATGCCGGGGTCTCCAGCTTCTGCCCGATCGACGATGATGACCATTACGAGCTGGTGTGGGATCGCGCCGTCTCCGTGCTGCTCACCGCGCACCAGCGGATGATCCGCGCGGCGCTGCCGCACCTGCGGCGGTCTTCCAGCCCCCGGATCGTCAATATCGCCAGTACCGAGGCGCTGGGGGCCACCGCGCGCAACAGCCCCTATGCCGCGGCCAAGGCCGGGGTGACGGGCCTGACCCGCGCGCTGGCGGTGGAGCTGGGCAAGGAGGGGATCACCGTCAACTGCGTGTGCCCCGGCCCGATCAATACCGGGATGACCGAGAAGGTTAGCGAGGCGGACAAGGCCGTCTATGCCCAGCGCCGCACCGCGCTGCGCCGCTATGGCCTGCCCGAGGAAGTGGCGCACATGACGCTGAGCCTGTGCCTGCCCGCGGCCAGCTTTGTCACCGGGGTGACGATCCCGGTCGACGGCGGGCTGATGGCCCGGAATGCGTGACCCAAGGCGAGAGGGGGGAATAAGAGAAGGCCCGCCCCTCCGGGTGGAGGAGCGGGCCTGATCTGGTTTGGCAGGAGCAGGGCTCAGGCCGGGTAGGCGAGGGCCTCAAACCGGTCGAGGTGATGGTCGATCGAGCCGAACTGGCCTTCGATCATCGTCCCGCGCTTGAAGTAGTGGCCGATTGCCAGTTCCATGGTGATGCCGATGCCGCCATGGGTCTGGATCGCGTTCTGGCCCACGAACTTGAGGCTGCGGCCGACCTTGGCCTTGGCCATCGAAACGGCGGCCTTGCGGGCGGCGGCCTCGTCGTCGAGCTTGAGCGTGCCCATCAGCGCCATCGAGGAGACCTGCTCGGCCTCGACGAACATGTCGCTCATGCGGTGCTGCAGGACCTGGAACTTGCCGATCGGCTGGCCAAACTGCTTGCGCTGCTTGGTGTACTCAACCGTCTGGTTGACCATGGTGCGGGCAATGCCAGAGGCTTCGGCGCAGACGGCCATGGTCGCTTCATCGACCACGCGCTCGATCAGGTCGATCCCGCCGGTCAGCAGGGCTTCGCCCGGAATGGCGACGTTCTCGAAGTAGACCTCGGAGGCCATGAACCCGTCCACGGTCGGGTAATCGCGGCGGGTGATGCCCGGGCGGTTGGCCTCGATCAGGAACAGCTCCACGCCGGCGCGGTCACGGCGGCTGCCGCCGGTGCGGGCGGTGACGAGCAGGTGGGTGGCCCAGGGCGCGGCATAGACCACGCCCTTGTGGCCATTGAGGACATAGCCGGCGCCGTCGGCCTTGGCCGTGGTGCCGATGTCCGCCAGGTTGTAGCGGCCCTGCGGTTCAGCATAGGCGAAGGCGATTACGCAATCGCCGCTGATGATCGCGGGGATGGTCGCTTCGGCCAGGGCGCCGCCGGCGTGCTTCAGCGCGCCGCCGCCGATCACGACGGTCTGCAGCCACGGCTCGATCGCGATGACCTTGCCGAACTCTTCCATCATGATCATGTTCTCAAGCGCGCCGCCGCCCATGCCGCCATGCTCTTCCGCAAAGGGCGCGCAGGTCAGGCCCAGTTCGGTGGCGATCGCCTTCCAGATGCCGGGATCGCGCCCTTCCGGGCGGCTAAGCATCTTCTTGCGGCTTTCGAAGTCATAAGTGTCAGCCAGGAACCGCGCGAGGGTTTCGCGCAGCATGCCCTGCGTTTCGTTGAAGCTCAGATCCATAGTGTCTTATCCTTGTCGCGCGTTGCTTAGAGCCCAAGCACCATCTTGGCGATGATGCCGCGCTGGACTTCGTTCGAGCCACCGTAGATCGTGGTCTTGCGCATGTTGAAATAGCTGGGGGCGGTGCGGTGCGCCCAATCGGGACCGATCGGGTGCTCGTTGTCGCCCTCGCCAAAGCCGCGGAAGTAGGGCGCGCCATAGTGGCCGGCCGCTTCCAGGGCGAGGTCGGTAATCCGCTGCTGGATTTCCGAACCCTTGATCTTGAGGACCGAGCTTTCCGGCCCGGGACCCTTGCCGGCCGCTTCGCCCGCCAGGGTGCGCAGTTCGGTGTATTCCAGCGCGGTCAGGTCCATTTCCAGTTCGGCCACCTTGCGGCGGAAGAACGGGTTGGACAGGAGCGGACGATCGCCGTCCATCTCGGTCGTGGCGATTTCCTTGATCTTCTCGATCCCGCGCTTCGAACCGGCGACCCCGGCAATGCCGGTGCGTTCGTGGGCGAGGAGGAACTTGGCGCAGGTCCAGCCCTTGTCCTCTTCATAGACGCGGTTCTCAACCGGCACGCGCACGTTGTCGAGGAACACCTCGTTCACTTCGTGCTCACCACCCAGGGTGATGATCGGGCGCACTTCGATGCCCGGGGTCTTCATGTCGATCAGCAGGAAGCTGATGCCTTCCTGCTGCTTCACGTCCGGGTTGGTGCGGACCAGGAAGAAGCCCCAGTCGGCGTGCTGGGCCATCGTGGTCCAGGTCTTCTGGCCATTGACCACATAGTGATCGCCATCGCGCTCAGCCTTGGTGCGAAGCGAGGCAAGGTCAGAGCCGGCGCCAGGTTCCGAATAGCCCTGGCACCACCAGTCATCGCCCGACAGGATGCGGGGCAGGAACTTGGCCTTCTGCTCGGGCGTGCCGAAGGTGTAGATCACCGGGCCGACCATCGAGAGGCCGAAGGGCATCAGGCGGATGCAGTCGGCGCGGGCGGTCTCTTCAGAGAAGATGAAGCGCTGCGTCGCGGTCCAGCCGGTGCCGCCGTATTCGACCGGCCAGGCCGGGGCGACCCAGCCCTTCTTGTGCAGGATGCGGTGCCAGGAGAGGAAGTCCTCCTTGGAGAGCTCGTCGCCCTCATCCTGCTTGCCGCGCAGTTCGGCCGGATAGTTCTCGGCGATGAAGGTGCGAACCTCATCGCGGAAGGCAAGATCCTCGGGGCTGAATTCGATGTCCATGAGCCTTGATCCTCAGTTGTGCTGTTGGCAGCAAAATGGCGCGGAATCGCACGCGTAGCAAGGATCGGTTGCAAGTCGGGACCAAAGACCTAGCCCACCCGCAGGCTGTCGTTACGGCATGCTGGTTTTGGCAAGGGGCGGCGCGGTTGGCAGGCAGGGTGCTGATCGCTAGCAAGAGCGCCAGGAGGGTCGCATCATGCCGCGAATCACGTCACTTCTTGCCTTCGCCCTGCCGCTTGCCGCGCTGGCTGCCTGTGGGCAGCAGCAAGAGCAGAAGGATCAGGCAAAGCCTGCAGCGTCGGCCTCGAAACTGCCACCGCCGCCGCAGCCGGGGCAATACCGGGTCGAACTGCGCATCAACCGCGTCGAGTTCCCCGGCATGGGCGGCGCCATGGCTGAGAAGGCCAAAGCCATGTTCGGTTCGAGCGCCCAGACCAGCGAGTTCTGCCTGACCCCGCAAGAAGCGGGCAAGGGCCGCGAGGAATACTATCGCCGCACCCTGGCCAAGGGCGATTGCAAGTATGAGAAGCGCAATCTAACCGACACCGCGATCGACGCCGTGCTGGTTTGCCAGACCGGTCAGGGCATGTCCGCCCGCAACGAAGTGACCGGAACCTTCACTGCGACCGGTTCGAACATGGCGATCAAGTCGCTGAGCCAGGTGCCGGGCGGTTCGGTCAGCATGGAGGCGACGGTCACGTCGCAGCGCATTGGAGATTGCAGTTGAGCCACCCCTATCGTTTTGACCGCGCCATTTCGCGGCGTCCGGGTGCCAGCGTGGTCAAGGGACTGCGCGCCGGGGGTGGGCCCGATCCCTCGCTTGAAGGCGTGCTGGCCGAACACGCCGCCTATGTTGCTGCACTTGAGGGTGCTGGCGTTGCGGTAACCCTGCTTGATCCGCTGGAGAACTTTCCCGACGCGATCTTCGTCGAAGATCCGGCGCTGGTCTTCTCGGATTGCGCGATCCTGCTGAACCCGGGGGCGGAAAGCCGGACGGGCGAGGGGGCGTTTCTGCGCCCGACGCTGGAGGCGATGTTCGATCAGGTGCTCGAATTGCCCGAAGGCTATGCCGATGGCGGCGACGTGCTGGCAATGGAAGAGGCGGTCTACATCGGCCTGTCGGCGCGAACGGACCGCACCGGAGCGAATGCCCTGGCGCGGCTGCTTGAAGGCACTGGTCGCCGTGCGGTCGTTGCGGAAACTCCGGCCTCCGTGCTCCACCTCAAGACTGCCAGTTCGATCGTTGATGAAGAGAC
>CAWUNP010000087.1:0-6397 GCA_963923805.1 uncultured Novosphingobium sp.
TCCGGCGTGGTGCGCAGCACAGACGCGGCACCCTTGAGCGCGTCTTCACGGCTCGCCAGATACCGGAAGGCGCCCTCGCCCGTCATCGCCTCGATCCGGCGCACGCCCGAGCTGACCGCGCTTTCGCTGACGATCCGGAACAAGCCGATATCGCCCGTGGCGCGCACGTGGGTGCCGCCGCACAGTTCGACCGAATAGGTCTTGTCGGTGGTGCGGCCCATGGAGAGCACGCGGACCTCTTCGCCATACTTTTCACCGAACAGCGCCATGGCCCCGGCGGCAATGGCATCGTCCGGGCTCATCAGGCGGGTCACAACCGCTTCGTTGGCACGGATTTCGGCGTTCACTTCGGCTTCGATCGCGGCGATGTCTTCAGCCGTCAGCGCAGTCGGGTGCGAGAAGTCAAACCGCAGGCGGTCCGCGGCAACCAGCGAACCCTTCTGCGTCACGTGCGCACCCAGGCGGTTGCGCAGCGCGGCGTGAGCAAGGTGCGTAGCCGAGTGGTTGGCCCGGATCGCATCGCGGCGGGCGACATCAATGTCGAGCTTGACCACATCGCCGACCTTGACCGTCCCGGCCTGGACCGAACCGTTGTGGGCATGGAGCCGGCCGAGCGGCTTGGCGGTATCGCTGATCGCGATGGTCAGGCCATCGGCCCCGGCAATCGTGCCGCTATCGCCGGTCTGGCCGCCGCTTTCGCCATAGAACGGGGTCTGGTTGACGATCACGGTCACGGCATCGCCAGCCTTGGCGCTGTCCACTTCCTTGCCATCCTTGACCAAGGCGACAACCTGCGCCTCGCCCGTGGTGGCGGTATAGCCGGTGAATTCGGTCGCGCCGACGCGTTCGGCAATGTCGAACCACACTTCGGCGTCGGCCGCCTGTCCGCTGCCCTTCCAGGCGGCGCGGGCGGCGGCCTTCTGCTGGGCCATGGCGGCATCGAAGCCAGCGCGGTCCACCCCGATCCCGCGGGCGCGCAGCGCGTCCTCGGTCAGGTCATAGGGGAAGCCATAGGTGTCATAGAGGCGGAACGCAGTTTCACCCGGCAGTTCGCCGCCCTCGCCCAGTCCGGCGGTGGCTTCGTCAAGCAGCTTGAGCCCGTTAGCGAGCGTGCGGCGGAACTGCACTTCCTCGCGCTGGAGGGTTTCCTCGATCAACGGCTGGGCCCGGCCGAGTTCCGGATAGGCCGCGCCCATTTCCTGCACCAGTGACGAGACCAGGCGGTGCATCAGGGGTTCCTTGGCGCCCAGCAGGTGCGCGTGGCGCATGGCGCGGCGCATGATCCGGCGCAGCACATAGCCGCGACCTTCGTTGCTGGGCAGCACGCCATCGGCCAGCAGGAAGCTGGTCGAGCGCAGGTGATCGGCGATCACGCGGTGGCTGGCCTTGCTCTCACCCTCGGCCTTCACGCCGGTGAGCCCTTCCGAGGCGGCGATCAGCGCCTTGAAGGTATCGGTGTCGTAATTGTCGGTCACGCCCTGCATGACTGCGGCGATGCGTTCCAGCCCCATGCCGGTGTCGATGCTGGGCTTGGGCAGTTCGCTGACGATCTCGTCGGCGGCCTGCTCATACTGCATGAACACCAGGTTCCAGACTTCGACGAACCGGTCACCATCCTCGTCCGGGCTGCCCGGAGGGCCGCCAAAGATGTGATCGCCGTGATCGTAGAAGATTTCGCTGCAGGGGCCGCAGGGGCCGTCAGAGCCCATCGCCCAGAAGTTGTCCTTGGTCGGGATGCGGATGATCCGCTCTTCCGGCAGGCCGGCGATCTTCTTCCACAGCTCAAACGCCTCGTCATCGGTGTGATAGACGGTGGCGGTCAGGCGGTCCTTGTTGAGGCCCCATTCCTTGGTCAGCAGGGTCCAGGCGTGGGTGATCGCCTGTTCCTTGAAATAGTCCCCGAAGCTGAAGTTCCCCAGCATTTCGAAGAAGGTATGGTGGCGCGCCGTGTACCCGACATTGTCGAGGTCATTGTGCTTGCCCCCGGCGCGCACGCACTTCTGGCTGGAAGTGGCGCGCGGCACGGCGCGGGTTTCCAGCCCGGTGAAGACGTTCTTGAACGGCACCATCCCGGCGTTGGTGAACATCAGGGTCGGATCGTTATACGGAACCAGCGGAGCCGACTGCACCACCTCGTGCCCGTGCGAGCCGAAGTAATCGAGGAAGGAGCGGCGGATGTCGTTCGTCGAAGTCATAGCGCCCTGCCCCTAAGGCAGCCGAGGTTTTGCGGCAAGCGGGAAGGAACGATCGGGCAGATCGAAATGGCTAATCGCGCCGCGCCGTCACGATCCATGCGGCAGCAGCCATGGCAATCAGGTTGCCGCTGCGATGCCGTTCCAGCCATTCACGAATCCGCGCTTCCGCACTGGCCAGGCTCTCCCCTTCCAGATTCCGCAGATGCGGCGCGGCCGGGCCGATGCGGCGAAAGAAATCCAGCGCATCTTCGACCGGATCTTCACCAGTGCCGCAGACATAGGCGAAATCGGCCGCTTCGAAGGCAATGTCGCGCCACCCGGCCGTTGAGAGAATCGCTTCGACATGGGCCGGTTCAGCAAAGGCAAAAGGCCCAGGTCCGCGGGGATTCGCAGCCGGCGGCAGGCCAAGGATTTCGGCCAGACCCGCTGCCCAGGCGTTTTCACCCGGGGTGCGAAAGCATGAAAAGAGCAGCCGCGCCCCGGCGGCCGCGCCAGCCCGGATATTGGCGAAGGCGGCCGGTGGATCACCAAAGAACATGACGCCGTGCCGCGACACAACGAGGTCAGCAGCAAATGCGGGATCGCGCCAGGCCGCCGCGTCGGCTTCGATGAAATCGAGGTTCGGAAGGTCTGCCGCGCGGCCCTGTGCCACTGCGATCAGGTCTTGCGAGATATCTACCCCCAACACCGCCGCGCCGGGGTTCTGCCGCGCCAGAGCCAGAGCCAGCTCGCCCGCACCGCAGCCGACATCGAGCACCGCACTGCCCACCAGCGGCGCAGCCCGATCGAGCAGCATTTGCGTTAGCCCGGCGAAAGAGCGGTCGGTCAGCGCATAATTCTGCGCCCAGCTGCGCCCGACCTGCGCGCGCCAATCCATCTCGGTCGTCATGGCTGAAGGCTAGGTCGATCGTGCGCTATGCACAACCGCTAACGCAGGTTTCGCGATGCGGTAGCCGCGACTTCACGCACCAGCTTGGCCGCGAGGATGGCGGTGCGATCATGGGCGTCAAAGCGTGGATTCAGCTCCACGATATCGGCCCCCACGATCTGCCCGGTCTGGGCATGGAGCACCGACAGGACCTCGCGCACGCGCAGGCCACCCGGCTCAGGATGCGAAACACCCGGCGCCTCGGATGGATCGAACCCGTCGAGATCGAGCGAAATGTAAAGCGGACCATCGAGGATCGGAACCTTGTCAGGCGCGAAATCGGCCATGGGCACGATTTCCACCCCGAAGCGCACCGCCTGTTCGCGGCAATGGCGGTTGAGCGTGCGAATGCCGACCTGCACGAGGCGGCGGCACAGGCCGGCTTCCAATATGCGGGCAAAGGGCGAGGCGTGGCTGCGCGGATTGCCCTCAAAATCATCATAGATGTCCGGGTGGGCATCGAAATGGAGGATGTTGACCGAGCCATATCGGGCCGCAATCGCCCGAACGATCGGGAAGGACACGGCATGATCGCCGCCAAGCAGGATCGGAATGCCGCCGGCCTCCAGGCTGGCGGTTACGGCTTTGGTGATGGTCGCATCATCTTCAGCGGCTTCAACCAGTGGCAGATCACCGCGATCTTCGAGCAGGAAGTCATGACCAATCTCTTGGCCATCTTCCGCAGCCAGATTGCCGCGATCGCTCCAGAGCGCTTCGCGGATCGCAGCAGGTGCAGCGGCGGGTCCCCGCGCAAAGGAAGAATTGCAGTCAGTTGGCAAGCCAAAGAGGTGGAAGGTTGGTGTGATCATGATACCTGCGCAGGGTTGGGTGTGGAGGCACGAAACCCCGTTGAGGCAATCTTGGCCCCATCATGGGCCGGAAAGCAACACGCGCCCTAACCCGAAACGAAAAGACCGGCGCGGGGCCTGGTGAGGCACGCCGCGCCGGTCCTGTTTCGTGGAGGGTACCCCGGGTTTTGGGGGACGAGGGCACCCTCCCCGGGGGAGATTACATGTCGTCGTCCGCGTCCGGACCCGTCATCATCTCCCCGGCAAGACCTTCGGTCTGGCCGCGGATCGCAGCCTCCAGCCGGTCGCAGAGCTCTGGGTTGTCCTTGAGGTATTGCTTGGCGTTCTCGCGTCCCTGGCCGATCCGGATCGAATCGTAGGAGAACCACGCGCCCGACTTCTCGACGATGCCGGCCTTGACGCCGAGATCGAGAATTTCACCGATCTTCGAAATGCCTTCACCATACATGATGTCGAATTCGACCTGCTTGAACGGCGGGGCCACCTTGTTCTTGACCACCTTCACGCGGGTCGAGTTGCCGACGATATCGTCGCGATCCTTGATCTGGCCGGTGCGTCGAATGTCGAGGCGGACCGAGGCGTAGAACTTGAGCGCATTGCCGCCGGTGGTGGTTTCCGGGTTGCCGTACATCACGCCGATCTTCATGCGCAGCTGGTTGATGAAGATCACCATGCAGCGCGAACGGCTGATCGAACCGGTCAGCTTGCGCAGGCTCTGGCTCATCAGGCGGGCCTGGAGGCCGACGTGGCTATCGCCCATTTCGCCTTCGATTTCAGCCCGCGGCACCAGTGCGGCGACCGAGTCGACCACCAGCACGTCGATCGCGTTCGAACGCACCAGCGTGTCGGTGATTTCCAGCGCCTGCTCACCCGTATCGGGCTGCGAGACGATCAGTTCATCGATGTTGACGCCCAGCTTCTTCGCATAGACCGGATCGAGCGCGTGTTCTGCGTCGATGAAGGCTGCCGTGCCGCCGCTCTTCTGCGCTTCGGCGATAACGTGCAGCGCCAGCGTGGTCTTGCCCGAGCTTTCCGGCCCGTAAACCTCAATCACGCGGCCGCGCGGCAGACCGCCGATGCCAAGCGCGATATCGAGCCCGAGCGACCCGGTGGAGATTGCTTCAACCTCCATCGTTTCCTTCGAGCCGAGCTTCATCGCGCTGCCCTTGCCAAACGCGCGATCAATCTGGGCCAGCGCCGCTTCCAGCGCCTTTTGACGGTCCATGGTGTCCTTGCCTTCCTGTATCAGCTTGAGTTGTGCACCCATCGTTCGTCCCCTTGCCTAACCAGCCGACCCGTCAGGTCAACTGCGACTCGATGTACCCTATCTGTTCCATGAGAACAAGAGGGGAACTGGAACAAATTTAGAACGCGTTAAATTACTCGATTTACTGCGGTATTTGACAATCAATTGCCCCCAACGCGCGTCGCAGCAAGGACCCCGCCCACCTTGTCCGTCACCTGCTGCACCGTGAACGGCTTGGGCAGGAAGTGGACATTGGCGATATCGATTTCCTTGCGCAGCTGTTCCTCGGCATAGCCCGACATGAACAGCACTGGCAGCGCCGGGTGGCGGGCGCGAATTTCGCGCACCATGGCCGGACCATCCATGCCCGGCATGACCACGTCAGACAGCACGAGATCGAACTCTGCACCTTGCTCCACATAGGCGAGGCCCTCGTCGCCATCGGCGGCGGAGGTCACGGTATAGCCGGCGCGGGTCAGCGCGCGTTCGGCCACGGCGCGAACCATGTCCTCATCCTCGACCAGCAGCACCCGTCCACCGCCGGCCCATTGCGCCACGGGTTCGGCGCGGGTCGTCTTGGCGGCGAGTTCTTCCGGCGAGGCATGGTGGACTGGCAGATAGACCGTGAAGCGCGTGCCCTTGCCCACTTCGCTATCGGCAAAGATGAACCCGCCCGATTGCTTGACGATCCCGTAAACGGTCGAAAGGCCCAGCCCCGTGCCCTTGCCCTGTTCCTTGGTGGTAAAGAACGGCTCGAAGATCTTGCCCAGGTAATCAGGCGCAATGCCGGTGCCGGTATCTTCGACCACCAGCGCAGTATAATCGACCTGCGGCATGATCACGCTGCGCATCGCCCGCACATCTGCCGCCGTCACGCCGCGCGTGGCCAAGGTGATCCGCCCGCCGCCAATCTCACCCTTGGCAAGGATCGCATCGCGGGCATTCACCACCAGATTGACGATGACCTGCTCGAGCTGGCTAGGATCAGCACGCACCGCGCCCAGATCCCGGTCGTGGGTCACGCTGAGCTTCACCTTCTCACCGATCAGGCGCTTCAGCAGGGCGGAAACGTCCTGCACCACATCAGGCAATTGCAGCACTTCGGGCCGCAGGGTCTGCTGGCGGCTGAAGGCGAGCAACTGCCGGGTCAGGCTGGCGGCGCGGTTTGAATTGGCCCGGATCTGCTGGATATCGTCATAATCGCTGTCGCCCGGCGTAT
>CAWUNP010000088.1:0-6375 GCA_963923805.1 uncultured Novosphingobium sp.
GGTCTCGTGGGCTCGGAGATGTGTATAAGAGACAGGGACACCAGCGGTCCCTTCGCCGCGCTGGCGGCGCTGAAAAAGCCGGACTAGCTCAGAACGGGATATCGTCGTCGAGATCGTCGGCGAAGCCACCGCGCGAGCCGCCAGCCGAAGCGCCGCCGCCAAAATCATTGCCGCCCGAACGCTGGCCACCGCTGGAACCACCGCCCCAGTCACCGCCACCGCCGGAACGCTGGCCGCCGCCCATGCCGCCACCCTGGCCACCGCCGGGTGCGCCATCGAGCATGGTCAGCACGCCGTTCATGCCCACCGAAATCTCGGTGGTGTAGCGATCGTTGCCCGAGGCATCCTGCCACTTGCGAGTGCGCAGTTGGCCTTCGATGTAAACCTTGCTGCCCTTGCGGAGGTACTTTTCGGCAACGCCGACCAGGCCGTCCGACTGCAGCACGACGCTGTGCCACTCGGTCCGTTCCTTGCGTTCGCCGGTGGTGCGATCCTTCCAGTTTTCGCTGGTGGCGATTCGCAGGTTTGCGATCCGGCCCCCGTTCTGGAAGCTCTTGACCTCGGGATCCTGGCCCAGATTGCCGATCAGGATTACCTTGTTGACGCTACCTGCCATCGAAATTCGCTCCGCTACAACCCGAGCGCGACGGCGCTCCAATAGGTGATTCCGGCGAAGATGTAGGCCAGGCTGAACAGATAGAGCAACATGAACGCGGGCCATTTCCACCCATTCGTCTCACGCCGGGCCACGGCGATCGTGCTCATGCACTGCGGCGCAAAGACGAACCAGGCCAGGAAGGCCAGCGCGGTCGGCAGGCTCCACTTGCTGCGCAGCTGCTCGCCCAGCGCCAGGGCGGCCTGGTCCTCATCCTCGGCGGCCACGGCATATGAGGTTGCCAGCGATGCTACCGCCACTTCGCGCGCCGCCATGGCCGGGATCAAGGACAGGGCAATATCGCGGTTGAAGCCGATCGGCTTCACCACCACGGCCAGGCCATTGGCGAGCTTGCCCGCGATCGAGGCATCAACCTGATTCTGCCCCTCCCCGGCGCGCGGGAAGTTGAGCAGCAGCCACAGGGCCACCGTAACCATGAAGATAATCGTGCCGGCGCGGCGCAGGAAAATCCAGGCGCGCTGCCACAGACCCAGCAACAGGTCCTTCGCGCGCGGCAGCTGGTACTTGGGCAGCTCCATGATGAAACCTGAGGCCGCACCCTTGGTCACCGAGCGGCGCAGGATCAACGCGACGATCATCGCGCCGATGATCCCGGTGACATAGAGCCCGAACAGCACCAGCCCCTGCAAGCCCACGCCGGGCAGGACCGCGCGGTTGGGAATGAAGGCGGCGATGATCACGGCATAGACCGGCAGACGCGCCGAGCAGGTCATCAGCGGGGCGATCAGGATTGTGGTCAGCCGGTCCTTGGAATCGGCAATGCTGCGCGTCGCCATGATCCCGGGAATCGCGCAGGCAAAGCTGGAGAGCAGCGGAATGAAGCTGCGGCCAGACAGACCGACGCGGGCCATCAACCGGTCCATCAGGAAGGCCGCACGGGCCATGTATCCCGATGCCTCCATAGCCAGGATGAAGAAGAACAGGATCACGATCTGCGGCAGGAACACCACGACCGAACCGACGCCGGAAAGCACGCCTTCGGTCAGGAAATCGCGCACCATGCCCTGCGGCAGTTCGGCCCGAACACGGTCCGCGATCAGGCCAATGCCGCCTTCCAGCGCATCGGCAAACGGCGTTGCCCCGGTAAAGACCGCTTGGAACACCACGAACAGCAGGCCAAACAGCACCAGCGGGCCGATCCAGGGGTGCAGCAGGAACTGATCGAGCCGCGCGTGCAGGCGGTGCTGCGCAGTCTCCGACAGGATCGCCGCCTCGGCGATGGCATGGGCGGAGACCCGGCGCTCGGTCAAGGTGGTATGCGGATGGGCCGGCTCAGTCTGGCGCTCTTCTGCCACGGCGATGGCTGCAGCCAGTTCGGCCAGCCCGCGGCGGCGCACCGCCACAGTCGGGATCACCGGCACGCCCAGCGCCGATTCCAGCGCCGCCGGATCGAGCACCAGCCCGTCGCGCTCGGCCAGGTCGATCATGTTGAGCGCCACCACGGTCGGGCGGCCCAGCGCGATCACTTCCTGCGCGAAAACCAGATGCTGTTCGAGGTTCGAGGCATCGAGCACCACGACCAGCACCTGCGGCGCCGGTTCGCCGGGCAGCTCGCCCAGCACGACCTTGCGGGTCACTTCCTCATCGGGGCTGGTGGCATCAAGACCATAGGAGCCGGGCAGGTCGGTCAGTTCCACCGGCTCGCCATTGGGCAGGATCAGCCGCCCGGCCTTCCGCTCCACCGTGACGCCCGGATAGTTGGCGATCTTCTGGCGCGCACCGGTCAGCGCGTTAAACAGCGCGCTCTTGCCCGCGTTCGGGTTGCCAACCAGCGCAGCTGTGCGAAAGTTTGCCATGTCAGGCCGGATCTACCTGCATCGCCCGGGCATGGGCGCGGCGCAGCGCCACAGTCATCCGGCCGACCGTGATCGCCAGGGGATCGGCCCCGCCAAGAACGCCGCGATGCGCCACGGCCACCTTGGCCCCGGCATCCAGCCCCAGCGCACGAAGGCGCTGCCCCTCTTCCTCGGCCAGCACGGCCCAGTCGACCGCAGCAATGCGGGCGGTTTGGCCAATGGGCAGGGAATCGAGTGTCATGGCCATGGCGCTGCCAGAAGCAGCGCGCAATTGCAAGTCATTCGCAATAGTTGATCTGGATCAAATTTAGCGCGCGGGATAGCGCAAACGCCCCAGAAACCGGGCCGGACTGAACCCCGTGAATTCGCGTCCCAAAAGCCGGGCCTTGGCCTTTTCGAACTGCATCACGCCATCAATCCGCCGTTCCAGGAAGGCCTTGGTATCGGCCTGCCCTTCGCTGCGATCATGCGCCAGCACGGCCAGGGTGGCGGCATAGATGCCTGACAGGATCGTGCGCTTGGTATAGTGGTTGTAATCGGTGGCCGTATCGCCAGCCAGCCGCCACATCAGGTCAGCGCTGTGCCAGCCCAGCTTTGCCGCCTGCGGGACATTCTGCGGCATGGCCATCAGCGCCAGTGCGCGCACCAGGGCTTCCTGCTGCGGCGTCACATAGTCCAGCCGGAACTGGACCAGCGTGCGGATCCGTTCACGGATCTTGAGCTGCGCCAGTCGCTCGGCCGGCCATTCCGCCGCCATCGCATCATCGCAGGCGGCGATCCATGCGGCGATCATGGCCATTGCCCCGCCGGAAAAGGCGAAGGCCGCCAA
This sequence comes from uncultured Novosphingobium sp., assembly GCA_963923805.1. GTDB lineage: Bacteria > Pseudomonadota > Alphaproteobacteria > Sphingomonadales > Sphingomonadaceae > Novosphingobium. The sequence continues at coordinate 3,302 of CAWUNP010000088.1, forward strand.
CGCCGGATCGATCCCGTGCAAATCCGCCGCAGCGGCCACGGCTGCATCGCTCCAGCCGTCGAAGACAGCAGCATCGGCAAGCGCCGGGGCCAATTGGCGCCGCAGCGCGTCAAGCGAGGTGGCGTCGGCAGTCATGGTTTCAGAACTTCGGGCCATAGGACTTGGTCTTGTCATCACCCTTGGCCTTGGCGTTGTTCTCGATCTCGGTCAGCAGGCTGCCGCCGCCCAATTTGGCATAGTCCTTGGCCGACCGACCCGAATTGTCCGCCCGGTCAGGATCGGCCCCGGCCTTCAGCAACAGCCGCATCACCGCAATGTTGCGATTATGCACGGCGGTGATCAACGGCGTTTCGCCGGCATTGTTGCTGTCGTTCAGGCGGGCGCCCTTGGTGAGCAGCAGTTCCACCCCTTCTACGAAATTGGCGTTTACGGCAGACACCAGCGGGGTCATGCCCTTGGCATCGCGAGCGTTCACATTGGCGCCCTTGGCGATCAGGAACTGCATCCAGGTCAGATCGCGGCGATTGGTGACAATATGCAGCGCAGATTCGCCCGAGGTGACGTCGCGGGTGTTGATCACGGTCTGGGCCGGATCGGCCAGCGCCTGGGTGACCTTTTCGCCTTCCTTCTTGCGAACGGCTTCGAGGAACTTGTAGCTTTCGGAAAACTGGGCCTGCGCCGGGACAGCTGCGGAAAGAGCGGCCATGCCAGCCAGCGACAAAATCAACCTGCGCACCCGAAATCCTCCTGTTGCACCGGGAATCGACCCAAGCGCCGTCTTGCGCGGCGCGCTTTAGCAGAGCATGAACCGGCGCGCCATGATCAAGCCCATCGCCTTTGTACTGTCCGCCGCCCTTGCCCTTGCCGCCTGCCAGCAGGCCGCGGCTCCGCCCGCGCCCGTGATCGGCACCGACATAAAGGGCGCGCCCTTTGGCGGCCCCTTCACCCTGACCGGTGAGGACGGCAAGCGCTATGCCTGGGATGATTTCAAGGGCAAGTACCGGATGATCTATTTCGGCTATGCCTTCTGCCCCGATGCCTGCCCGACCGACGTGGCCGTGATGATGCGCGGGTTCCAGAAATTTGAGAAAGAGCACGCCAGCCTGGCCGCCAAGGTCCAGCCGCTGTTCGTGACGATCGACCCGGCGCGTGACACGGCCAAGGTGGTGAGGGAATTCACCGACAGCTTCCACCCCCAGCTGCTGGGCCTGACCGGCACTCAGGCCGAAATCGACACGGCAGCCAAGGCCTTCCGCGTTTACGCCGCGCGCGGCAAGGATCTGGGCGGTGGCAATTACCTGATGGATCACAGCCGCTTTGCCTACCTGATGGATCCCGACGGCAAGCCGATCGTGATCCTGCCGGTGGACAAGGGGCCTGATGCCGTGGCTGCGGATCTTGCCGCAACCGTGCGATGAGCGGGCTGCGCGACCGGTTCTGGGAACGCCCGATCGAGACGCTGGATCGCGCCGAATGGGAAGCCTTGTGTGATGGCTGCGGCCAGTGCTGCGTCCACAAGGCTGAGGACGAGGACACCGGCACGATCTACATGACCAACGTGGGGTGCAAGCTGCTGGACCTGCAGACCGCGCGCTGCCGCGACTATCCGGGCCGCAAGCGCCAGGTGCCGGATTGCGTCAAACTGACCCCCAAGCTGGCACTGACCCTTTCGTGGCTGCCCGAAACCTGCGCCTATCGCCTACGTGCTGATGGTGAACCGCTGCCCGATTGGCACTACCTGATCAGCGGCGATCCCGAGGCGGTCCACGCTGCCGGTGTTTCGGTACGCGGCAAGGTGATTGGCGAGGAATTTGCCGGGCCGCTGGAACAGCACATCATCCTGCCCCCGGGCATGGAACTGGCCGATGATTGACTGGCTGCGCCGCCGACCGGACGAGGTTCCGCAGGTGGAGGTAGCCGGACGTATGCTGCCACTCACCGTCCGCCGCAATGCCGGAGCGCGGCGCATGACCATGCGGCTTGCCCCCGATGGCAGCGAAGTGCGGATTACCCTGCCGCGCTGGGGCCGCAGTGCAGAGGCGCTCGAATTCGCCCGCTCCAAGGCGGATTGGCTGGCCGTCCAGCTGGCCAAGGTCCCTCGAGCCCCGGTGCTTCAGCATGGCGCCGCCCTGCCCTATCGCGGCCGGCTGCTGGCGCTGCACCATGATCCTGCCGCACCGCGCAAGGTCCGGCTGGGCGAAGAAGCCATTCATCTGGGTGGCCCCGCCGATAGCCTCCAGCGCCGCCTGCAGCGCTGGCTGGAGGGTGAGGCGCTGCGCCTGCTGAGCGAAGACCTGGCCTATTACTGCCTGCGTGATGGCCGCCGCGCCCCGCCGCTGGCGCTCAGCCGGGCGCAACGCCGCTGGGGCTCTTGCGCGGCCGACGGCACGATCCGGATCAACTGGCGGCTGATCCTGGCGCCCGATGCCATTCGCCGGTCAGTCGTCGCGCATGAAGTGGCACACCTGACCCATTTCGATCACTCGCCCGCGTTCCACGCCCATCTCGGCCAGCTGTTCGAAGGCGATATCGATGCCGCCAACCGCTGGCTGAAGCGCGAAGGCCGCTCGCTCTACGCCCACTTCGGCTGACCGGTAACGCGCCCTTAACCATGTTTGGCGGAGAAGCCGCAGCATGGTGCGCGCCTTTTTCACCTTCCTGGTCCTCGCCCTGGCGGTCCCGGCAGCGGCGCAAAGCGAATGCCGGCTCTGCTATGGCGGCAGCAGCAAGCCGGGAGAGCGCCCGCTGACGCTGGAAGTCTTTGCTGACCTGAATTTCGCCCGACTGGCCCTGACCGGCCGCGACGGCGGCAGCGCGGAGATCGATGCGGCCAGTGGGGCCAAGCGAACCGAGGGGGCGGTCGCCAATCTGGGCGGCATGGCGATCACCGGGCGCGGCAGGGTGACCGGCGAGCCGCTGCGCGAGGTGCGGATCGAACTGCCGCAATCGGTGCCAATGGAGGCCCCGGACGGCGGCAATGCCGAGCTGACGGACTTCTCAACCGATCTGCCCGAGCATCCGGCACTGGATGCCAATGGTGAACTGACCTTCAGCTTTGGCGCGCGGCTGGTGAT
>CAWUNP010000089.1:0-6355 GCA_963923805.1 uncultured Novosphingobium sp.
AGATGTAGAGAGGTCTCGTGGGCTCGGAGATGTGTATAAGAGACAGGACAGGAACTGGGTTCGCTCGCCACCGGCTATAACGATGTCGCCGTGGTCCAGGCCCCCGATGGATCCTATTACGGGGTGGCCGTGCTGATCGGGCAGACCCACCAGCCGATCCATGCCCGGATGGAGATGATGCAATCGGTCTCGGCCGCGCTGGCGCGCTGGCACGATACCAAAACCTCTTGATCCGTTAGCTTCGGGCACCAACGAAAAACCCCGCCGGGTCGCTCCGGCGGGGTTTTCGTTTACCCGTCAGACGGGGCGAGGATTACTCCTCGCCGTCCGCCGCTTCGGGGTTCAGGTATTCACCGGCATCGGCGTCGGTGCCGTGAGTTTCACCCTCGACCACGGCCAGCGGATCATCGCCAATCGCGGCTTCCGAGCCCTGGGCCAGTTCGGCCGCATGCTCTTCTTCCGCGCTGTCGGGAGCGATCAGGCTCTCCTGCAGCTTACGGTACGAAGCGCGCAGCGCGGCATCGCGGCTGCTGGCGGCAACGCGCAGGCGGTTCATGCCGGCACCGGTACCAGCCGGGATCAGACGGCCAACGATGACGTTTTCCTTCAGACCGATCAGGCTGTCGCGCTTCCCTTCGACTGCCGCCTGCGTCAGCACGCGGGTGGTTTCCTGGAAGGACGCGGCCGAGATGAACGAGCGGGTCTGGAGCGAGGCCTTGGTGATCCCCAGCAGCACCGGCTTGCCTTCCGCGGGCTTCTGCCCCGGGGCCAGCTTGGCGTTGGTTTCGTCCATTTCCTCGCGGTCGACCTGTTCGCCGGCCAGCAGGGTGGTGTCGCCACCGTCGGTGATCTCAACCTTCTGCAGCATCTGGCGAACGATCACTTCGATGTGCTTGTCGTTGATCTTCACGCCCTGCAAGCGGTAAACTTCCTGGATTTCCGCAACGAGGTATTCGGCCAGCGCCTCAACCCCGAGGACTTCCAGGATCTCGTGCGGGTTCGGCGAACCCGAGATCAGGTTGTCGCCCTTCTTGACCCAGTCACCTTCCTGAACGTCGATCACCTTCGACTTCGGGATCAGGTATTCCACCGGATCACCTTCTTCCGGCACAATCGCGATCTTGCGCTTGGCCTTGTAGTCACGGACGAATTCGATCCGGCCCGAGGTCTTGGCGATAACCGAGTTGTCCTTCGGGATGCGGGCTTCGAACAGTTCCGCAACGCGCGGCAGACCACCGGTAATGTCGCGGGTCTTGGCGGCTTCGCGGCTGGCGCGAGCCAGCACGTCACCGGCTTCGACCTGCTGGCCATCCTCGACCGACAGGGTGGTACCCGGCGCCATCATGTAGCGCGCGGCTTCGCCCGACGAGTCGTCAAGCAGGGTCAGGCGCGGACGCAGGTCTTCCTTCTTCGACCGGCTGGTGGAGCGGTTCTCGGTCACGACGCGGCTGGTCATGCCGGTCGCTTCGTCGGTCTGCTCGGTCAGGGTGCGGCCGTCGATCAGGTCCTGGTACTTCACGATACCCGGCTTTTCGGTGATCACCGGGGTGGTGAACGGGTCCCACTCCGCCAGGCGATCGCCTTCGTTGATGATCGCGCCATCTTCGTGCAGCAGGTGGGTACCGTAAGGCACCTTGTGCATCGCGCGCTCACGACCTTCGTTGTCGAGCACCACGATCTCGCCGTTGCGGGCCAGGCTGAGGCGGCGGCCACGCTTGTCGGTGATCGTCGGGATATCGCGGTAGACCACGGTACCATCGCAGATCGCCTCGAGGTGCGACTGTTCGTTAACCTGCGCCGCGCCACCGATGTGGAAGGTACGCATGGTCAGCTGGGTGCCCGGTTCACCGATCGACTGGGCGGCGATAACGCCAACCGCTTCACCGATGTTCACCGGCGTACCGCGAGCCAGGTCACGGCCATAGCAGGTTGCGCAGACGCCCTGTTCGGCTTCGCAGATCAGCGGCGAGCGGATGCGCGCGGCCTGGATGCCGGTCGCTTCGATCGCAACCACAGCGGCTTCATCGAGCAGATCGCCCTTAGCCGCGACGACTTCGCCATCCTTGTTGACGATGTCTTCGGCCAGGGTGCGGCCGAGGATACGTTCGGCCAGCGAGGCGATGGTCGAACCGCCCTGCACGATCGAGCGCATTTCCAGCGCGCGTTCAGTGCCGCAATCCTCGACGACGACCACGCAGTCCTGCGAAACGTCGACCAGACGGCGGGTCAGGTAACCCGAGTTGGCGGTCTTCAGCGCGGTATCCGCGAGGCCCTTACGGGCGCCGTGGGTCGAGTTGAAGTATTCAAGAACGGTCAGACCTTCCTTGAAGTTCGAGATGATCGGGGTTTCGATGATCTCGCCCGAAGGCTTGGCCATCAGCCCGCGCATACCCGCCAGCTGCTTCATCTGGGTTGGCGAACCACGCGCGCCCGAATGGCTCATCATGTAGATCGAGTTGATCGGCTTCTGACGACCCGTCTCCGCGTCGACCGGCGAGGCCTTGATCTCGTCCATCATGGCGTTGGCCACCTGGTCACCGCAACGGCTCCAAGCGTCGATCACCTTGTTGTACTTTTCCTGCTGGGTGATCAGGCCATCCTGGTACTGCTGCTCGTAATCGGCAACCAGTTCCTTGGTTTCGGCAACCAGCGCATCCTTGCTGTCGGGGATGATCATGTCATCCTTGCCGAAGCTGATGCCAGCCCGGAACGCGTGACGGAAGCCCAGGGCCATGATCGCGTCGGCGAAGAGGACGGTGTCCTTCTGGCCGGTGTGACGATAGACCTGGTCGATAACGTCGCCGATTTCCTTCTTGGTCAGCACCTTGTTGATGACGTCGAAGGGCACGGTGTGGCTCTTGGGCAGGCATTCGCCAATCAGCATGCGCCCCGGGGTGGTCTCGAACCGCTTCTGGAAGGTGTTACCCTGCTCGTCGGTCTGCGGCACGCGGGCGATGATCTTCGAGTGGAGCGTGACCGCACCCACTTCCAGCGCCTGGTGCACTTCGGCCATGTCGGCAAACATCATGCCCTGGCCCGGCTCGTTCTCGCGGTCGAGCGAGAGGTAGTACAGACCCAGCACCATGTCCTGCGAAGGCACGATGATCGGCTTGCCGTTGGCGGGCGAGAGGATGTTGTTGGTCGACATCATCAGCACGCGCGCTTCGAGCTGGGCTTCCAGCGAGAGCGGCACGTGAACGGCCATCTGGTCACCGTCGAAGTCGGCGTTGAAGGCCGAGCAGACCAGCGGGTGCAGCTGGATCGCCTTGCCTTCGATCAGGACCGGTTCGAAGGCCTGAATGCCCAGACGGTGCAGCGTCGGCGCGCGGTTCAGCATCACCGGGTGTTCGCGGATCACTTCGTCCAGGATGTCCCAGACTTCCTTGCGTTCCTTTTCGACCCACTTCTTGGCCTGCTTCAGGGTCATCGACAGACCCTTGGCATCGAGGCGGGCGTAGATGAACGGCTTGAACAGTTCGAGCGCCATCTTCTTCGGCAGGCCGCACTGGTGCAGCTTCAGCTCCGGACCGGTCACGATGACCGAACGGCCCGAATAGTCGACGCGCTTGCCGAGCAGGTTCTGACGGAAGCGGCCCTGCTTGCCCTTGAGCATATCGGACAGCGACTTCAGCGGACGCTTGTTGGCGCCGGTGATCACGCGGCCGCGGCGGCCGTTGTCGAACAACGCGTCAACGGCTTCCTGCAGCATGCGCTTTTCGTTGCGGACGATGATGTCCGGCGCACGCAGCTCGATCAGGCGCTTGAGGCGGTTGTTGCGGTTGATGACGCGGCGATAGAGATCGTTGAGGTCCGAGGTCGCAAAGCGGCCGCCGTCCAGCGGCACCAGCGGGCGCAGCTCTGGCGGAATGACCGGCACGACATCGAGGATCATCCATTCCGGACGGTTGCCCGAATCGATGAACGATTCGACGACCTTCAGGCGCTTGATGATCTTCTTCGGCTTCAGTTCCGACTTGGTTTCGGCCAGTTCCTTGAGCAGGTCTTCCTTTTCCTGCACCAGGTCGAGGCTCATCAGCATGTGCTTGACGGCTTCGGCACCGATCCCGGCCGAGAAGGCGTCTTCGCCGTACTCGTCCTGATAATCGTAGAGCTCGTCTTCGGTCAGCAGCTGGTACTTCTCAAGCGGGGTCAGGCCCGGCTCGATCACCACGTAGCTTTCGAAGTAGAGGATGCGTTCCAGCTGCTTGAGCTGCATGTCGAGCAGCAGGCCGATGCGCGAGGGCAGCGACTTCAGGAACCAGATGTGCGCAACCGGCGCGGCCAGTTCGATGTGGCCCATGCGCTCGCGGCGCACCTTGGTAACGGTGACTTCGACGCCGCACTTTTCGCAGACGACGCCCTTGTACTTCATGCGCTTGTACTTGCCGCACAGGCACTCGTAGTCCTTCACCGGGCCGAAGATGCGGGCGCAGAACAGGCCATCACGCTCTGGCTTGAAGGTGCGGTAGTTGATGGTTTCCGGCTTCTTGATCTCGCCGAAGGACCAGCTGCGGATACGCTCCGGCGAAGCGAGGCCGATCTGGATCTGGTCGAAGGTTTCCGGCTTCGCCATCTGGTTCGTGAACTTGGTCAGGTCGTTCATTGTTCAGTCCCTTGAAGGGGTGAAATTCTGGGGCGGGGAAAGGGCGGGCGGCGTTGGCGCCGCCCGGTCCCGTTACTCCGCGGCCTCCGCGAGATCGTCGCCGTCTTCGTCCGTCAGGCTCGACAGCTCGACATTAAGGCCGAGGCTGCGCATTTCCTTGACGAGCACGTTGAAGCTTTCCGGAATGCCGGCCTCGAAGGTGTCGTCACCCTTGACGATCGCTTCGTAGACCTTGGTGCGGCCGACCACGTCGTCCGACTTAACCGTGAGCATTTCCTGCAGCGTGTAGGCGGCACCGTAAGCCTGGAGCGCCCAGACTTCCATTTCCCCGAAGCGCTGGCCACCGAACTGGGCCTTACCGCCCAGCGGCTGCTGGGTGACAAGGCTGTACGGCCCGATCGAACGCGCGTGGATCTTGTCGTCGACAAGGTGGTGCAGCTTCAGCATGTAGATATAGCCCACGGTGACCTTGCGGTCGAAGGCTTCACCCGTGCGCCCGTCGAACAGCGTGACCTGGCCCGAGGTATCGAGCCCGGCCTTTTCCAGCATCGCCGAAACATCGGCTTCGCGGGCGCCGTCGAACACCGGGGTGCCCATCGGCACGCCGTTCTTCAGCAGTTCGGCCATTTCGACGATCTGGCCGGTCGAGCGGCTGTCGATCTGGTCGTGGTACTGCTCGCCGTAGATGTCCTTGAGCTTGTCGACCAGGGCGCTCGGCGGAGCGGCAGCTTCGGGGTTCGGGTTGTCCTGGCGCCATTGCTCCAGGGCCGCCGTCACCTGCTGGCCCAGACCGCGCGCGGCCCAGCCCAGGTGGGTTTCGAAGATCTGCCCCACGTTCATGCGGCTCGGCACGCCCAGCGGGTTGAGCACGATGTCGACCGGGGTCCCGTCTTCGAGGAACGGCATGTCTTCCTGCGGCAGGATCCGCGAGATGACACCCTTGTTCCCGTGACGGCCGGCCATCTTGTCACCCGGCTGCAGCTTGCGCTTCACCGCGACGAAGACCTTGACCATCTTGAGCACGCCCGGGGCGAGTTCGTCGCCACGTTCGAGCTTTTCCTTGCGGTCCTCGAACTTCTCCTGGATCGCCTTGACGGTCTCGTCGTACTGGGCCTTCACGGCTTCGAGCTGGCCCTGGACCTTGTCGTCGGCCACGGCGAACTTCCACCATTCATGGCGCTCCACCTCGGCAAGGTTCGCCTCGGTGATGGTGTCGCCCTTCTTGAAGCCCTTCGGCGCAGCCGCGGCCACCTGGCCCACCAGCATATCACGCAGGCGGTTGAAGGTGGCGCGGTTAAGGATCGCGCGTTCGTCTTCACGGTCCTTGGCGAGGCGTTCGATTTCCTCGTTTTGGATCGCGCGGGTACGGTCGTCGATCTCGATGCCGTGGCGGTTGAAGACGCGCACGTCGACAATCGTGCCCGAAACGCCCGGCGGCAGGCGGAGCGAGGTGTCGCGCACGTCGCTGGCCTTTTCGCCGAAGATGGCGCGCAGCAGCTTTTCTTCCGGGGTCATCGGCGATTCACCCTTCGGGGTGATCTTGCCGACCAGGATATCGCCCGGGTGCACTTCGGCACCGATGTAGACGATGCCCGCCTCGTCGAGGTTGCGCAGGGCTTCCTCGCCGACGTTCGGGATGTCGCGGGTGATGTCTTCCGGCCCCAGCTTGGTGTCGCGGGCCATGACTTCGAATTCGTCGATGTGGATCGAGGTGAACACGTCGTCCTTGACGATGCGTTCGCTGATCAGGAT
>CAWUNP010000090.1:0-6296 GCA_963923805.1 uncultured Novosphingobium sp.
CCCGCCGATATTCCCGGCTAAACTGGGGATAAATCCAACCTTTCGGGCTGGATCAGAGCATCGCCATCCCGCCATTGACGTGGAGCGTCTGCCCGGTGACGTAACCGGCTTCCTTGCTGGCGAGATAGGCCACCGCCGCGCCGATATCCTCACCCTCGCCCATCCGGCCCATCGGGATCCGGGCATTGAGCGCGTCCTTCTGGGCATCGGGCAACACGTCGGTCATCGCCGTGCGGATGAAACCGGGCGCGACGCAGTTCACCGTCACACCCCGGCTGGCCAGTTCCTGGCCGAGCGACTTCGACATGCCGACGAGGCCAGCCTTGGCCGCTGCATAGTTGATCTGACCCGGATTGCCGGTGGCACCGACCACGCTGGTGATCGTGATGATCCGGCCAAATCGGGCCTTCATCATCGGCTTGGTCGCGGCGCGCATCAGGCGGAAGGCGGCTTCAAGATTGACCTTGATGACCTGTTCCCACTCCTCATCCTTCATCCGCATCGCCAGATTGTCGCGGGTGATCCCGGCATTGTTGACGAGGATATCGATCTTGCCCAGCGTATCGACGGTAGCGGGCACCAGGTGCTCCACCTGCTCCGCGTTCGAGAGATCGCAGGTGATCTCGACATGGTTATGCCCGTAGGTGTCGTTGAGCTCTTCGCGGAAGGCGCGGAGCTTGACCGGATTGGTGCCGGACAGTGCGAGACGGGCGCCCTGTCGCGCCAGGGCATGGCTGATCGCCGAGCCAATGCCGCCAGCCGCGCCGGTGACAAGGGCGGTCATCCCCGAAAGATCAAACATGCGGTCCATGATCACAGCTCCTTTGCCAGCGCTTCGATATCGGCCATGCCGACTACGCTGGTCACGGTTACATCGTTGACGCTGCGGCCGATCATCGGGCCCAGCACCTTGCCGCCGAGTTCGACAAAGCTGTCGACCCCGGCGGCCTGCATCGCAATCACGCTCTCGCGCCAGCGGACGCGGCCGCAAACCTGTTCGACCAGCAGGCGCTGTACTTCGGCCGGATCGCTGACCACGGCGGCGGTAACATTGGCGAACAGCGGCACCCGCAGCGCGCCCGGAGGGGTCTTGCCCAGCGCCTCGGCCATGGCATCGGCAGCCGGCTGCATCAGCGGACAATGGAACGGGGCCGAGACCGGCAGGGCCACGCCGCGCTTGATCTCGAAATCCTTGACAATGGCAATCGCGCGATCGATCGCACCCTTGTGCCCGGAAAGCACGACCTGCGATGGGTCGTTATCGTTGGCGACGGTGCAAACCTCACCTTCTGCAGCAGCTTCGGCCAGCTTCTGTGCCTTGTCGATATCGGCACCTAGCAGCGCGCACATCGCGCCCACCCCCACCGGAACAGCCGCCTGCATGGCCTGCCCGCGCAGCTTCAGCAGCCGGGCCGTATCCGCCAGACTGAAGGCACCCGCAGCGCAGAGCGCGGTATATTCGCCCAGGCTATGACCGGCAACGAAGTCCGCCTTGTCGGCCAGGGCGATGCCGCCTTCCTTTTCCAGCACGCGCAGCACGGCAATGGCATTGGCCATGATCGCCGGCTGGGCATTCTCGGTCAGGGTCAGCGCCTCTTCGGGCCCTTCGCGCATGATGGTGGAGAGTTTCTGGCCAAGGGCATCGTCAACCTCTTCAAACACCTCGCGCGCGATGGCGCTGGCTTCGGCAAGATCGGCGCCCATGCCAACCTTCTGGCTGCCCTGCCCCGGAAAAACGAAAGCTCGCATCGTCCACTCCCTAATTCAGGCCACCGCGCCTATTGGCTGGCGGCTCAGCGGGCAAGCCCGAAGGGTACAATCTTGTTGTCGATATCATGCCCGATGTCTGCCGAGCCCAGGAACGGGATGGCATGGCGATCGCACCAGTACCGCGCGATTTCCTCAGCCTCCGCCCCGAACGGGCGGTCATTTTCAGGAACATCGCTGACCCGGCCCAGCCGCAGCCCGGCGATCCCGCCCAGGTGCGCCGTCAGGTGGAAGAACAGCCGGTCCACGGCGTAGAGATGCTCGCTCACCTCCTCGACCAGCACGACATGGCCCGCGAACCCGGGCATCAGCGGCGTGCCGCAGAGCATGGCCAGCGTCATCAGGTTAAAGGCCACGCGCGGATGCTCATCCTGCATAGAGTCTTCGCCTGATTTATCGCCTGAAAGCCAGGCCAGCGTCCGCCGCACCGCCGCTTCTCCGCCAGCGCGACGAATGTCGGCAGGCATCGGCGCATGGACCGGCTGGCCGATCCGGTTATGGTAAAGCCCGCCCAGCAGGGTACCGCCGTCCGAATAGCCCAGGAACAGCTTGTCTTGCGCCGCGTGATCAAACCGGGCCAGCGCTTCCTCGGCAATTCGCGCCGCCCCATAGCCACCGCGCGCAAACCAGACCGCGTCAAAGGCCGGGTCATTGGCGCACTCAACCAGGGCATCGCGCCGCGCGGAATCCGGCCCGGCAAAGTGGCCCTCACTCAGGAAACACTGCGGATGGAAATGCAGCCTGACGTCCGGAAACTCGGCCTCAGCCAGCGCCAAAACGCGATCCGCATCTTCCTTGGCAAAGGCGGCGGAGGGGGCACAGATCGCTACGTTGGGCATGACGCTTCCTAACCCGGTTGTCAGGCGAGGCAAGGGCGCATACCGGAAGGGCCATGAGCGAGCTTACCCAACATCCCTGGTTTTTTTGCGGCATCGGCGGCTCCGGTATGCTGCCGCTGGCACTGATCCTCAAGGGCCACGGCGCGCAGGTTTCCGGATCGGACCGCAGCCGCGATCAGGGGCGCACCCCTGAAAAGTTCGCCTGGCTCGAACAGGAAGGCTTCACCCTGTTCCCGCAGGACGGCAGTGGCATCGCCGCAGTGGATCAGGTGCTGGTCGCCTCTGCGGCGGTAGAAGACACCGTGCCGGAAATGGTCCGCGCCCGCGAACTGGGCTGCGCGCGGATGAGCCGGGCCGAATTGCTGGCCCACCTGTTCAACGCCGCGCCGCGCGGCGTGGCAATCGGCGGCACCAGCGGCAAGAGCACCGTTACCGGCATGACCGGCTGGATCCTGACCAGCGCCGGCCGCGACCCCACGATCATGAACGGCGCGGTGATGAAGAACTTCGCCGCGCCCGATGCGCCCTTTGCCTCGGCCCGGGTTGGCCAGGGCGATGTGTTTGTCAGCGAAGTCGACGAAAGCGACGGCTCGATCGCGCTCTATCGCCCGGCGGTTTCGGTGCTGCTCAACGTCAGCCTCGATCACAAGTCGATGGAAGAGCTGCGCGTGCTGTTCGGGGATTTCCTCGCGGCCGCCGAAGTCGCGGCCCTCAATGCCGATGATCTGGAATGCCTGGCGCTCGCCGCACGAGCCAAAACGGCGATCCGGTTCGGGATTGAAAGCGCCAGCGCCGAGATTGGTGTTGAACCCGGTTCCATTGTCGAAGGGCCGACCTCGCTGACCGCGACCATCTTGGACCGACGCGATGGATCGAGCCACGATCTGACCCTGCAAGTCCCCGGGCGCCACAATCTGGCCAATGCGCTTGCCGCCATCGCCGCTGCCAATGCCGCTGGCGTCAGCGTGACCGATGCGGTCACCGCGCTGGAGACCTATGCCGGACTGGCCCGCCGGTTCGAGATTGTCGGCACCAGCCCCTCGGGCGTGACCGTGATCGATGACTTTGGCCACAATCCCGAAAAATGCGCTGCCACCTTGCGGACCCTAAAGGCCCATCCCGGCCGGGTGATCGCGTTCTTCCAGCCGCATGGCTATGGCCCGCTGCGTCAGATGGGACATGAACTGGCTGAAGTGTTCGCCCGGCTACTGGGGCCGGAAGACGTAACCCTGCTTTGCGATCCGGTCTATTTCGGCGGCACGGTGGATCGCAGCGAAGGCAGTGAAAGGATTGTTCGCCTGATCCGCGAACATGGCGGCAAGGCTGAGTATATTCCGGCCCGCGAGGACTGCGGCCGCGCCATGGCCGAAATGGCCAAGCCCGGTGACCGGATCGTCATCATGGGCGCGCGCGATGACACGCTGAGCCTGTTCGCGCGCGAGGTACTCGGCCTAGTGGGCTGACTTGCCCAGCACGGCTGGCGCCTTGTGGAGCAATAGGGCTACCTCGCCGCCAAGGATCAGCCCGATCACGCCCGACAGCGTTGAATTGGCCAGCCAGCCCAGCACCCCGCCGAGTGCCCCGGTCGCCTCATGCACGGCGTGCTCAGCCGCGTGGATCGCATCGTAGGGCGACGTGAAGCCCAGCTTTTTCGCACCATCGATCAGGATGTGCCCGCCCACCCACAGCATCGCCAGCGTGCCAATGGCGGACAGCGCGGTGAGCAGGCGCGGCATGGCATGAAGCAGACCGCGACCGACCGCCTTGGCCGCCGCGCTGGTGCGTTCCTTCACCATGTGCAGGCCGATATCGTCCATCTTCACGATCAGCGCGACCGCGCCATAGACCGCAGCCGTGATCACCACCCCGACCAGGGCCAGGATAATTCCCCGGCTGAGCAGCGGCTCATCCGCCACCTCGGCCAAGGCGATGGCCATGATCTCCGCCGACAGGATCAGGTCGGTGCGGACGGCACCGGACACCCGCTCCTTCTCGAACGTTGCCATGTCCGCAACGGGATCTTCCAGCGTTTCGCCGTGCTTGGCCCCGCCCAGCTTCTCCAGCACCTTTTCCGCGCCTTCATAGCACAGGAACAGGCCGCCCAGCATCAATAGCGGGGTGATCGCCCAGGGCAGGAACTGGCTGAGCAACAGGGCTCCCGGCAAAAGGAACAGCAACTTGTTCTTCAGGCTGCCTTTGGCGATCTGCCAGATGATCGGCAGCTCGCGATCAGGCGTGAATTCGGTGACGTAGCTTGGGGTGACGGCCGCATCGTCGATCACCACACCGGCTGCCTTGGTTCCGGCCTTGGTCGCCGCTAGGCCCACATCATCAATCGACGCCGCGGCCGCCTTGGCGATCACGGAAATATCGTCGAGCAGAGCGACAAGGCCGGTGGGCATGGTAACATCTCCAAGAGTTTGTCTGACCCTAGCCGCAAGCTGCGCGTGCCGACAAGCGCAGCTGTTTGACCCTTATCAAGGACGGTAGGCCCACAGATCGCCAAAAGTTAACCATGCTCAACCGCGATCATGTCGAGTTTGTCCAGGCGCAGATGCTGCCATGGCGCCGGATTGGCCATGGCCTGGCCCGCCCTGATGTTGAGTACAAGCTGCTTAGCCGCGATGCCGGTGATGGTGCCTGTTCGATGCTGATGCGCTATCCGCCGGGCTGGTCACGCGAAGGGCCCGAACATATTCTGGCCGACGAGGAATTCTTCGTGATCGAGGGCGAGCTGGAAATGGATGGCCGGCGCTATGGCCCTGACTGTTATGGATTTCTGCCGGCAGGCTGGACCCGTCAGCATATGACCTCGGCCGAAGGTTGCGTGGCACTGGCCTTCTACAATCGCGAGCCGGTGCTGGTTGCTCAGGCTGGAGATGGCTCAGCCGAAACGAGTGAACGCGCCGTGCCATTGCTGGATACGGCCGCGATGGCCTGGGATCTGACACTTAACGATCCCAACCTCAAGCACCTCGGCATCGGTCGCAAGAACCTGCGCACTGATCCTGATACGGGTGAACGGACCTTTCTTTCCCTGATCCTGCCGCAAGCCGTGCCGCCAGGCAATTGCGGGCCGCAGGAACTTCACCCGGTAGTGGAAGAAGCCTATCTGATCGGCGGTGACCTGACCGGACCGCACGGCACTATGCGCCCCGGCGCCTATTTCTGGCGGCCGCCCGGCATTGCACATGGCCCGTTCGGTGCGCGCTGGGGGGCGATCTCACTGATCCGGTTTGTTGGCGGACGGCACGTTAACATTTGGACGCCTGAAGCGGCACCGTTCAGTTTCTCGGCACCCTATGCCCCGGTCCTGCCTCCGGCTCTGGCCCATTTGGCGGACACGCCGTGGCAGCCAGCTCCAGCGTGGTAGGCGCGAGCAGGCTTGCTTTCCTGCTCGATTGCGCTAAAGGCCCGCGCTTCCGGAAGTGATTCCGGGATGAAGAAAGCCGGAGGGGCCCCGCAATCCCGCGGATCGCCAGCGATCGGTTAGACAGATGAAAGGCATGACATGCCGCTCTACGAGCATGTTTTCCTGGCTCGCCAGGATCTGAGCCAGGCGCAGGTTGATGCGCTGGCCGCCACCGCCACGGAAATCGTCGAAGCCCACCAGGGCAAGGTCACCAAGACCGAAACCTGGGGCCTCAAGAACCTGGCCTACAAGATCAAGCGCAACCGCAAGGCGCACTT
>CAWUNP010000091.1:0-6251 GCA_963923805.1 uncultured Novosphingobium sp.
GGGGGGGGAGCCATTTCGGTGCGGACTGCCAAACCGTTTCTGCCGGGGACCTGCCGCAGTGGTTGGCAAGCCAAGGCCTATCGAAGCTGGTTACGGCGCAGGCTCCGGTTGGCCTGAACGCCTGGCAATTGCGCGAAGTGGAGCAGCAGCTCGCCGCCAGCGGTGCAGAGTTGCTCCAGCTGCGGCGGGAATGGGATGATCTGCTCTGGCCGCTGGCAACCGCCGGATTCTTCAAGCTGAAGGCAAAACTGCCGGGAATGATTGGCCGGCTTGGTCTCGATCCTGCGGCCCCTCGCCTGCTCTGAGCCCCACCGAAGATTCGACCCTGTGGATAACGTGGGGTAAACAAGCGCCTCAGGCGATTCGCAAAAGCGGCGCCTGATCAGGGTCGCCTTCTCTCCGGGGGTGGGGAAAATGAGTTTCGAAGACTACAAAAGCCTGGTGGCTCAGAGCGAAAGTGTAGGCGCGGCGCTGATGTGCGCACGCGTGGCCAATAACCTTTCGCTTGAGGACATGGCTGCGCGGACCAAGGTCAGCACTCGCTTCCTGCGCGCGCTTGAGGCTGATGATTTCTCGATCTTCGCCAGCCGCATCTACATCATGGGTTTTGCCAAGGCCTATGCCAAGGTCGTCGGGCTCGACATCGAAGGTGTCGTGGATTCGCTGCGTCGCCAGCTCGCCACGCAATAATTACAGCGCGACGAACTTCCCCGCCGCGCGGTCTTTCCTGACCTTCAATCCATCAAACACCTGACCGCTCATCGCGATCCAGACCCCGGCCGGGGCCGTCTGGGCGCAGGCAAAGGCCATGCCCAGGTTGAACGGCGCGTCGGTTTCGGCAAAGCGCGCCGGGCTGAGCGCGCCGGTCAGGCACAGGGTCTTGCCAGGCACGGCCGCGGCCAGCACCTTGGCGGTTTCGGTCATGGTGTCGGTGCCGTGGGTCACCACGATCCGGGTTTCGGGGGCCTCGCGCGCGGCGCTGGCGATCAGGGCGCGGTCGGCCTCGGTCAGCTCGAGGCTGTCCTTGCGCATGAGTTCGACCACCCGAAATGGCAGCGCGACGCGGGCTTCGGCCAGCAGGGCGGGAATGCCGCTGTCGACGATCTGGTATTCCGACAGCGCGTCGAAATAGTTCTTGTCGATCGTACCGCCGGTGGTGAGGACGAGGATGCCTTGGGGAATGCCTGTGGTCATGCCGCGCCATAACCCCGCTCAGGGCCGGAAGGCCACCCCGGTCATCGCTTCGGACTTGTCCCACAGCGCGGCGGCTAGCGCCGCGTCGCGGATATGCGGCCAGACCCCGCTGGCGCGCGGCGGCGGATCGCCCGCCATCGTGCCAATGTTGCAATCCTCGCAATAGACCCCGCCCATGCCATCGAGCAGTGGCGAGGTGGCGCACCAGGTGGCGGTTGCTGCGCCTTCCTCGGTCGATTTGAAGATCGGGTTGACCGTGCCGTTTTCGTCAAACCAGCCCATCGCCTTTTGCTCGTCCATCGTCAGGTGGCGCTGCAGCGGCGTGACGATCCCGCCGGGGTGCACCGAGAAGGCGCGTACCCCGTGCGGTGCGCCCAGCTTGTCGAGCTGCAGCGCGAACAGCGCATTGGCGGACTTGGCCTGCCCATAGGCCAGCCACTTGTCATAATCGCGGTGCGCGAAATCGGGGTCTTCGATTGAAAGACCGTTCAACCGGTGGCCGATTGATGAAACCGAGACCAGCCGCGCGCCATGGGCCGCCTTGAGCAGCGGCCAGAGCCGTGCCGTCAGCTGGAAGTGGCCCAGATGGTTGGTGGCGAACTGGCTTTCATAGCCGCGGGCATCGCGCGCCAGCGGGCAGGCCATGATCGCGGCATTGTTGATCACGATGTGCAGCTGCTTGGTGCGCTGTGCCACCGCCTCGGCGCAGGCGTCGATCGAGGCCGGATCGGACAGGTCGATCGGCAGGATCTCCACCGCGCCCGTTACCCCGGCAAGGTCTTCGGCCGCCTTGTCTGGCCGCCGCGCGCCGACCAGCACCCGTGCGCCGGCCGAAGTCAGCGCCCGGACAATCTCGGTGCCAAGGCCGGAATAGCCGCCGGTCACGAAGGCCACCTTACCGGACAGGTCGATGCCCTGGATCACCTCCAGCGCGGTCGAGCGGTAACCGAACGGGGAATCGATCGGGGCCTGGGGGGTCATGGCGTTCTCCCAATAGGTTAGGGTGCGCAAGGTGCGTCCGGGCCGCCCCGTTGGCAAGCGCCAATCTGCGGGTCAGGCCGCCAGCAGCGGCGCGACCTCGATCTGGTCGATCGCGCGGCGCAGGTGGGCCAGCGCCGACGGTGCCAGGGCATGGTCGAACAGGGTCAGGTGGCGCAGCAGGGTGCGCCGCACCGCCCCGGTGCCGCTGGCCGTGGCCACGCCCAGTTCGCGTTCGTGCTCCAGGCCATAGCGGAGCAGGATCGAGGCGTTGATGGCCAGATCAGGCAGGCGCTCGGCCGGAAGATCGAGGACGCCCGCCGCCACCAGCGCGGCCAGGTGCAATTCGAACTGGCGATAGGTCCGCCTGATCCATTCTTCGGCGCGTTCGGCGATGACGGCGGCGTGATCGCCATAGGCAGGCTGGTCGCGGTAGAGAAAGCGGTAGTCGCGCAGTTCCGCAGTGATCGCGGCCAGCAGCCGGGCATAGGATTCCACCGGATCGCCCTGCGTCACCAGCGCCAGCCGGGCCTCGAACCGCGCCGCAAAGCGTTCGCCGATGGCATCCAGCAGCGCGCGCTTGGTCTTGAAATGGTACCACAGGTTGCCTTCGGCCATGCCAAGGTGTTCGGCCAGCGCGGCGGTGGTTACCGCGCCATAGCCCACCTCGTTGAACAGGTTCAGCGCGGTGGCAAGGATCCGGTCCCTGGTTTTCATCAGTAGCGCGACAGTTCAACCTGCAGCGACTTGTAACCGTGGACGAAGCACTGCGAGACGCGCTCCGGCTCTGCCAGCACGTTCACGCGCAGGCGCCGCTTGGTCATTTCCTCAAGCAGGGTAACCAGCTGCAGTTCTGCCACGCGCGCCCCCACGCAGCGGTGAATGCCATAGCCGAACGACAGGTGCCGGCGGGCGTTCTCGCGGTCGACGCGGATATGCTCGCCGTCCGGGAACACGCTTTCATCGCGGTTGGCAGAGATGTACCACATCACCACCTTGTCGCCCTTCTTCATGGCCACGCCGTCAACCTCGGTGTCTTCCTCCACTGTCCGGCGCATATGGGCCAGCGGGGTTTGCCAGCGGATGATTTCCTGCACGGCATTGGGGATCAGCGCTGGGTCCGCCTCCAGCTTGGCGCGTTCTTCGGGATAGCGGTTCAGGCCATAGGCATAGGCCGACATCGAATTGCGGGTGGTATCATTACCGCCCACGATAAGCAGGATCAGGTTGCCCAGGAATTCCTGCTCGCTCATGTGGCTCATCGCGTCAGAGCGGAGCATGACCGAGATCAGGTCCTTGCCCGGATTGGCGGCTTTCTGTTGCCACAACTGGGCAAAGGCTATGCCCATTTCGGCCAGGCCCGCATTGCGTTCCATCAGCCCTTCTGGATCGCGGATCCGTTCGACATCGCCACCAAGGTCTGACCAGCGGGTCAGGTTGTGGCGCTCTTCCCAGGGGAAATCGAACAGCTTGGCCAGCATCCCGGTGGTCAGTTCGATTGAAACCTTTTCCACCCAGTCGAACGGTTGGCCGATTGGCAGGCTATCCAGCACGGCACCGGTCCGGGCCCGCACCTCTTCCTTCATCGCGGCCACTTCGCTGGGGCCGAACGAGGGGGCAATGGTGCGGCGCTGGGCGGTGTGATCGGGCGGGTCCATGGCGATGAACATCGGCATGCGGACCTCGTGCTCAAGCTCCTTGTCCGGATCAAAGGCAATCGAGATGCCGCCGTATTTCCAGCTGGAGGAGAAGATCTTGGGCAGTGCCTCGATATGGACAATCGGCTTGTAGGTGCTGACCGACCAATAGGGGCCGAAGTGCGAATCCTTCACATAATGGATCGGTGCTTCGGCGCGGTGGCGGCGGAAGGCTTCTTCGAAGGTGTCTTCGGCATAAAGTTCGCGGCGCGAAACGTCGAACGGATCAGCTTCGTTCACAAGTGCAGCGGTGGCCATGGCAATCCTCTCCCAAGCCCCTTTTTAGGGTGCGCACCCTAAGTGCTGCCGGGCGTGCCAAGAGTCAAGCCGCCCGGCGGGGCAGCTTGCTCCGGTAACATGCCAAAACCGAAGTGGTTTAGTGCGCCGCCTGCGCGGTGCGACGATAGGGCACAAAGTCCCCCAGGTTGATGAACCCGGTCTGGAAGTGGCCAACCCGGTCAACCGTTTGCACCATGTCCAGCCGGCACAACTGGCTGCCGGTGGGGCGGATCACCAGGATATCGGCGGAATCGATGTCTTCCGGGTTCTTCGGCCGGTTGACGTAGAGCGTGCTGCCCGACCGGTAGACCAGCGCCACGCCATCGAGAATTTCCAGATCGCGCGTGTCAGACATTGAAATGCAGGTGGTGGGCTGGCCCGCAACGCGGCCTTCGAGCAGCTTTTCCAGCCGCTGTTCGGGGCTCAGCTTCGGCTTGGCCGAAACGGCAGCGCCACCGGCAATCAGCGCCGTTGCGGCAAGGGCAATCGCGAGAGCACGCATGGGGATTCTCCGAAGGTCAGCAGCGAAAGACTAGCACAGGATCCTGAACTGCACCTGACAAATCAGGCCGTCCCGCCCACGGTCAGGCCATCGACCAGCAGGCTGGGCTGGCCCACCCCGGCGGGAACGGACTGGCCGCCCTTGCCGCAGATGCCCACGCCTTCATCGATCGCCAGGTCGTTGCCGATGCCCGATACCTTGGTCAGGACCGTCGGCCCGTCACCAATCAGCGTTGCGCCCTTGATCGGCGCGCCCAGCTTGCCGTTTTCAACGAGGTAGGCCTCGGTGCAGGAGAACACGAACTTGCCCGAAACGATATCGACCTGCCCGCCGCCAAAGCTCTTGGCGAAGATGCCCTTCTTGACCCGGCTGAGCAGTTCGGCCGGATCATCATTCCCGGCGCGCATGAAAGTGTTGGTCATGCGCGGCATCGGCGCATGGGCATAGCTTTCGCGCCGCCCGTTGCCGGTAGGTTCCACGCCCATCAGCCGCGCATTGAGCCGATCCTGCATGTAGCCCTTCAGGATGCCGTCCTCGATCAGCACGGTCTCGGCCGTGGGCGTGCCCTCGTCATCGATCGACAGCGAGCCGCGCCGGCCCTGGCCGTTGACGCCCAGCAGGGTGCCATCATCCACAACGGTGACCCCGGGCGCGGCGACTCGCTGGCCGATCTTGCCGGAAAAGGCGCTGGTGCCCTTGCGGTTGAAATCGCCTTCCAGCCCGTGGCCGACCGCTTCGTGCAGCAGCACGCCGGGCCAGCCGGGGCCAAGCAGCACGGTCATCTCGCCCGCCGGAGCGGCAACGCTTTCCAGATTGACCAGCGCCTGGGCCAGCGCGCTGTCGATCGCGCGGTTCCAGGTTTCGGGCGCGAACAGGTCATCATAGAGCCGCCGTCCGCCGATCCCGAAAGAGCCGGTCTCGCGCCGCCCGTTCTGCTCGGCCACGATCCCGACATTCAGTCGCACCAAGGGCCGAACATCGGTGGCGATGAAGCCATCCGGACGGACAATCTCTACCACCGACCATGAAGCCGAAAGGCTGGCCGAAACCTGCACCACGCGCGGATCACGCGCCCGGGCAGCGGCGTCGATCATCTCCAGCAGCTTCACCTTTTCCGCAAAGGGGATCAGGTCGAGCGGCGAGGCATCGGTATAGAGCTTGCGGTTGCTGGCGCGCGGCGCGGCGGCGAGGGCCTGGGTGGCGGGATCGAGCAGGGCCAGCGTCTGCCCGGCGCGGCGGATCGCCTCGGCGCTGATTTCGTTGGCATGGGCAAAGCCGGTCATCTCGCCCGAAACGCCGCGGAGGCCAAACCCGGCCTCGCGCGCATAGTCTGCGGTCTTCAGGCGGCCATCATCGAACCCGAAGGTTTCGCTGGCGGTATATTGCAGGAACAGTTCGCCATCGTCGCAGCGGGCCAGGGCCTCGCGGGTGATGGCCTGGGCCTGGGCGGGATCAAGCTGGCGATAGAGCAGGGCGCGCGGATCGGTGGTCATGCGCCCGATATAGGTGCCTTAGCGGCTGGCGCCAGAGGCTACGTCGTCCAGCTGCGCCGGATCGAGGCCATCAGCCGGCCCGCCCTTGAGCACGAAGCGCTTGTCGCA
>CAWUNP010000092.1:0-6224 GCA_963923805.1 uncultured Novosphingobium sp.
TCTCATCCAGGCGCAAGCGCCCCGGTCCCGGCCTGGCAGCGCCCCGGCGATCCCCGCGGCGAAATCACGCTGCGCCAGCTTTTGCAGATGCGGTCCGGCCTGCGCCACACAGAAGCCGGAGACCCGGTCTACCAGTCGGACGAAGTGCGGATGCTGTTCCTGGACGGGCGCGATGGCATGGCCGCCTACGCCGAGGCCCAGCCGCTTGAAGCAGAGCCGGGCCGGAAATGGGAATACTCCAGCTCCACCACGGTGATCCTGGCCGATATCGCCGCGCGCGCACTGACCGGCAGCAATGACCCGGCGATCCGGCGGAAGGTCATGAATGACTATTTGCGCAGCCGGCTGTTCGAGCCGCTCGGGATGAAGAGCATGGCCCCCGAATATGATGCCGCAGGCACGCTGATCGGCGGCAGTCTGATGCACGCCACGGCGCGCGATTGGGCCCGCTTTGGTGAATTTCTCCGCAACAAGGGCAGCATCAATGGCCTGCAGCTGGTCCCGCCGGCCTGGATTGAGTTCATGACTGCGGCCAATCCGCGCAATGCCGGATATGGCGCGCAGACCTGGCTCAACCGCCCGCAACCCGGTGAAGACCAACGGCCCTTCCCCGGCGCGGCGGGTTCGGCCTTTTCGATGAACGGCCATCTGGGGCAATTCGTGCTGATTTCCCCGGATCAGGGGTTGACAGTGGTCCGCCTGGGCCGGACCCTCGACGGAGAGCACCAGCCGGTGCGCAAGGCGATTGGCCGGATCGCCGCCCTGTTTCCCCGCGAGGCTGCCGAATGACTGAAAAAACTGCGCTGATCACCGGCGTGACGGGTCAGGATGGCGCCTATCTTGCGCGACTGCTGCTTTCAAAGGGCTACCGGGTCCACGGGATCAAGCGCCGGTCTTCGTCCTTCAACACTGACCGGATCGACGAAATCTATGAGGACCCGCACAGTCCCGATCCCCAGTTGACCCTGCACTATGGCGATCTGACCGATGCCACTAACCTGATCCGGATCGTTCAGGAAACCCAGCCCGACGAGATCTATAATCTGGCCGCGCAAAGCCATGTCCAGGTCAGCTTTGAAACGCCCGAATATACCGCCAATGCCGATGCCGTTGGCACGCTGCGCTTGCTGGAAGCGATCCGGATTCTGGGGCTGGAGCAGAAGACCCGGTTTTATCAGGCTTCAACCAGCGAACTCTACGGGCTGGCCCAGGAAGTGCCGCAGCGCGAAACCACGCCCTTCTATCCGCGCAGCCCCTATGCGGCGGCCAAGCTCTATGCCTATTGGATCACGGTCAACTATCGCGAAGCCTATGGCATTCACGCCTCCAACGGGATCCTGTTCAATCATGAGAGCCCGCTGCGCGGCGAAACCTTTGTGACCCGCAAGATCACCCGCGCCGCCGCCGCCATTGCCCTGGGCCGGCAGGACGTGCTCTATCTGGGCAATCTCGATGCCCGCCGCGACTGGGGCCATGCCGCCGAATATGTCCGCGGGATGTGGATGATGGTGCAGCAGGAAACCCCGGACGACTATGTCCTGGCGACGGATGAGACCACCAGTGTCCGCCAATTTGCCGAATGGGCCTTTGCCGACGCCGGGATCGTGCTGGAATGGCGCGGCACGGGCGTGGCGGAACAAGGCTTCTGCGCCCGGACCGGGGCGCTTCGCGTGGCAGTGGATCCGCGCTATTTCCGGCCAACCGAGGTTGACCTGCTGATCGGCGATCCCGGCAAGGCCCACCAAAAGCTGGGCTGGAAGCACGAAACCCCGGTCCGCGAACTGGCCCGTGAAATGGTGACGGCCGATCTCGAAACGATGAAACGGGCCCCGATCGGGCGCGGGAGTTAGGCCGGTGATGGCCTATAATCTGGCTGGCAAGCGGGTCTGGGTGGCCGGGCACAGCGGGATGGTGGGCGGCGCGCTGGTCCGCCGCCTGGCCCAGGAAGACTGCGACATATTGACTGTCGGGCGGGCCACGCTTGACCTCACTGACCAGCGGGCCGTGCGGGAATGGATCGCGCGGGAAAAGCCCGATGCCGTGCTGATGGCGGCGGCGCGGGTGGGCGGGATCATGGCCAATGCCGCCTACCCGGTCGATTTCCTGCGCGACAATCTGCTGACGGAAACCGCCGTTCTGGAAGGGGCCTATCAAGCCGGGGTCAGCAAGCTGCTGTTCCTCGGATCGTCCTGCATCTACCCGCGGGAGGCGCCGCAACCGATCGGCGAAGCGGCCTT
Source organism: uncultured Novosphingobium sp. (assembly GCA_963923805.1). Lineage (GTDB taxonomy): Bacteria > Pseudomonadota > Alphaproteobacteria > Sphingomonadales > Sphingomonadaceae > Novosphingobium. Next base: position 2,238 of record CAWUNP010000092.1, read on the forward strand.
GCTGACCGGGCCGCTCGAACCGACCAACCAGTGGTATGCGATCGCCAAGATCGCCGGGATCAAGCTGGTCCAGGCGTATCGCCAGCAACACGGCTGCGATTTCATCAGCGCGATGCCGACCAACCTCTACGGTCCGGGGGACAATTTCGATCCCGAAAGCAGCCATGTTGTCCCGGCGCTGATCCGCAAGGTGCACGAGGCCAAGGCATCGGGAGCGCCTGTCATGCTGTGGGGCACCGGCACACCCTTGCGCGAATTCATGCATGTGGATGATTGCGCCGATGCCTGCATCTTCCTGATGCAGCACTATTCAGGCGCAGAGCACATCAACATTGGCGCTGGCAGCGAAATCTCCATTCGCGATCTTGCCGGCCTGATCATGGACGTGGCGGGTTACCGCGGCGAGATCGTCACCGATCCGGCCAGGCCCGATGGCACCCCGCGCAAGCTGATGGACAATGCGCGGCTCACCGCACTGGGCTGGCAGCCGCGGATTGGCCTGCGCGAAGGGCTCGCCGATGCCTATGCCGCATTCCTGGCCGGCGCGGGCCGCGGGCTTCAGGGGTAAAGCAGCCCGGAAGTCCAGTTGCCGGCTTCATCGCGCTCGAACCGGCGGCGTTCATGCAGGCGGAACGGGCGGTCCATCCAGAATTCAAACGCGTGCGGGACCAGCCGGAACCCGGTCCAGTGCGGCGGGCGCGGAACCCGGCCAACCAGATGCTGCGCGGTTACCTTGGCAATCCGCCCCAGGAACTCCGCGCGCGATGCAAGCGGTCGCGACTGGTCAGAGGCCAGCGCTCCCAATTGGGAATCACGCGACCGGCTGGCGAAATAGGCGTCAGCCGTGGCGGGATCGACTTCCTCGATCCGGCCTTCGATGCGGATCTGGCGGCGCAGGCTTTTCCAGTGAAACAGCATCGCCGCCTGCGGATTGGCCAGCAGTTCGCCGCCCTTGCGGCTTTGTGCATTGGTATAGAACACGAAGCCTTCGGGCCCGTAATCCTTCATCAGCACCATCCGAAGCGATGGCGCGGCGTCAGGCGTTGCCGTCGCCAGCGCCACGGCATCGGGATCGTTCGGCTCGCTGTCCTTCGCTAGGGCAAACCATTCGGCAAAGAGCGCCAGAGGCGGGGCGACCGGGATGGCATCGGCGGATTGCTGTTCGTCCATGCCCCGCGCCATAGCCCCAACTTGGCGCGGGTGAAAGCCGCGGAGCAGGGAACGCCTTGCCGTATGGCCTTGTCGCACCTAGCTAAGACCCATGGCCGATCCATATTCGATCCTGGGGGTAGCGCGCGGCGCGGGCGAGAAGGACATCAAGTCTGCCTATCGCAAGCTGGCCAAAGAACTGCACCCCGACCGCAACAAGGACAATCCCAAGGCGGCAGAGCGCTTTTCCGAAGTGACCCGCGCCTATGACCTGCTGTCCGACAAGGACAAGCGCGCCCGCTTTGATCGCGGCGAAATCGATAGCGATGGCAACCCGACCGGATACGGCTTTGGCGGTGGCGGCGGGTTCGGCGGAGCCGGTGGCCAGCGGGGCTTTCGCGCCGACGGTTTCGAAGGTTTTGGCGGCGGCGATTCCGGCATCGATATCGGCGATATTTTCGAAGGGCTGTTTGGCGGACGCGGCGGCTTTGGCGGCGGTGGCGGGCGGACCCGACAGGCCCCCAAGGGCGCGAACGTTTCCTACCAGCTGGGCGTTTCGCTGCCCGATGCCGCCGCCCGCGCAACCCAGCGGATCACGCTGGCCGATGGCAAGACGATCGATCTCAAGCTGCCCGCCGGGGTTGAGGACGGCACGCAGATGCGCCTGGCCGGCAAGGGTGAGCAAGGTCCGGGCGGCGCTGGCGATGCCATCGTCACGATCCGGATCCAGCCCCATGCCTTTTTCCGCCGCGATGGTGACAATCTGCGGCTCGACCTGCCGATCAGCCTCGACGAGGCGCTGAACGGCGCCAAGGTCAAGGTGCCGACGGCCGAAGGGGCCGTCATGCTCACGGTCGCGCCGGGTTCCAGCTCGGGCAAGACGCTGCGCATCCCCGGCAAGGGCTTCAGCCGCAAGGATGGCAGCCGGGGTGATCAGCTGGTCACGCTGGCGATCCAGCTGCCCGAAGGTGATGCAGACCTGGCCAAGCGGCTGGATGGCTGGACCGACCCGCGCAACCTGCGCGGTCGACTGGGCGTTTAAGCCCCGCGTGGAAGAGATACCGCTCGAACAGGCGCGGGCCGCGGCCCACCTCGCCCCGGACCTGACGCCGGAAGGTCGGCGCCAGCGGGCCTTGCGGTGGCGCGAAGGGCTGGAAGAACAGGTTGGCGAAGAGACCCTGCTGCGGATCGCCCGGTTCAAACGGGTGATGCAGCGGGTCTGGCTGGGCGCCTGGAACGATGGCTTCATCCACGCCGGCAATCTGGCCTATATGGCGATCCTGGCGATCTTCCCGTTCTTCGTGACCGTGGCCGCCGTTTTCGCGCTGGTGGGCGAAGAGGCGCAGCGCGCTGCTTCAGTCAGCTCGTTCCTGCTGGCCGTACCGCCGATGGTGCGCAAGGTGCTTGAACCGGTCGCGCAGGACGTGGTTCAGGCCCGCTCTGGCTGGCTGCTCTGGGCCGGCGGGCTGGTCGGGCTGTGGACTGTTGGCAGCCTGATCGAAACGATCCGCGATATTCTGCGCCGGGCCTATGGCACCGGGCCGACGGCGGCGTTCTGGCGGCACCGGCTGATTTCGACCGGAGTGATCTTCGCCGCCGTGGTCGGCCTGCTGCTGTCGCTGTTCGCACAGGTGGTGATCGGCACGGCCGAACAGATCATCGACGCGTGGTTTCCGCGGCTGGCCGACTGGACCAGCACTCTCGCCACCTCGCGGCTGATTCCGGCAGTGGTCCTGTTCCTTTCGCTCCACGCCCTGTTCTACACGCTAACCCCCAGCGCCTATCGCGCGCGCCGCTATCCCAAGTGGCCCGGCGCCCTGCTGGTGACGGTCTGGTGGGCCGCGGTGACGATCGCCCTGCCCTGGGTCCTGGCGCGGTTCTTCACCTATGATCTGACCTATGGCAGCCTCGCTGGGGTGATGATCGCACTTTTCTTTTTCTGGCTGGTTGGCCTAGGGATGGTGGTTGGAGCCGAGCTCAACGCCGCGCTTGCCGTAACGCCCGAGGAAGGCGAAATGATCGGCAAGTCCGCGGCGGAAGGCCGGCGGCACAAGGATGGTGGATCGTAACGCATGACAGGATTGATGCAGGGCAAGCGCGGGCTGATCATGGGCCTCGCCAATGACAAGTCGCTGGCCTGGGGGATCGCCAAGCAGCTTCACGAAGCCGGAGCCGAACTGGCCTTTTCCTATCAGGGCGAAGCGCTGGAAAAGCGGGTACGCCCGCTGGCCGCATCGCTCGGCAGCGATTTCCTGATCGATTGCGACGTTTCCAGCATGCAGGCGCTCGACACCGCTTTTGCGCAGCTGGCGGCGCGCTGGCCGACGATCGATTTCGTAGTCCACGCCATCGGCTTTTCCGACAAGAACGAGCTGCGCGGGAAATATGTCGATACCAGCCTCGACAACTTCCTGATGACGATGAACATCTCGGCCTACAGCCTGGTTGCAGTGACCAAGCGGGCTGCGGCGATGATGCCCGAGGGCGGTTCGATCCTGACGCTGAGCTACTATGGCGCGGAAAAGGTCGTGCCGCATTACAACGTGATGGGGGTGGCCAAGGCCGCGCTGGAAACCAGCGTCAAGTACCTCGCCAATGACCTTGGCCCGGCCGGCATTCGCGTCAACGCGATCTCGGCCGGCCCGATCAAGACCCTGGCTGCCAGCGGGATCGGCGATTTCCGCTATATCCTGAAGTGGAACGAACTGAACTCCCCGCTGCGCCGCAACGTGACGATCGAGGATGTTGGCGGATCGGCGCTTTACTTCCTCTCGCACCTCTCGAGCGGGGTGACCGGTGAGACCCACCATGTTGACGCGGGCTACCACCTGGTCGGCA
>CAWUNP010000093.1:0-6213 GCA_963923805.1 uncultured Novosphingobium sp.
CTGACCGGGTTGACGGTTGAAGTGATCGTGCTGCTGCTGCCGGCCCTGGCCATTGTCAGCTGGTTTGCCCAAGCCCCCGCCGGCAGCGCGATCCTGTGGGGATGGAAGGATGCCGGGCTGATCGCGCTATCCGGGATCGTAACCGCCGTGCCGCTGGTGCTGTTTGCCATGGCCGCCCAGCGGCTGGCCTATTCGACCATGGGGATGATCCAGTTCCTTTCCCCGTCGATGGTCTTTCTGGTTGGCCTGCTGTTCTTCGGCAAGCCGCTAGGCACGCTGCAACTGGCCAGCTTCGCGCTGATCTGGGCCGCGATCGCCCTGTTCATCATCGACCTGCTGGCGCGGTCGCGAAAGGGTTAGCCCAGAAAGCGCCAGGCCAGCGTCTCGCCGGCGTGGAACGGCACGATCGGGGTGCCATTGGCGTCGATCAGGTCAGGCACCTTGGTGCCGCTGCGTTCCAGCGTGACCGTGCCTTCATTAAGCGGCAGGCCATAGAACCGCGGGCCATGTTCGCTGGCAAAGCCTTCGAACCTGTCGATCGCGCCTTCCTCCTCGAACACTGCGAGATAGCTTTCCAGCGCATAGGGCGCGTTGAAAATCCCGGCGCAGCCGCAAGCCGCTTCCTTCGCCCCAACCGCATGGGGGGCGCTATCGGTGCCAAGGAAGAACTTGGCGCTGCCAGACGTCGCCGCCTTGCGCAGCGCCAAGCGGTGCACTTCGCGCTTGGCCACCGGCAGGCAGTACATGTGCGGCCGGATCCCGCCGGCGAACATGGCGTTGCGATTGATGTGCAGGTGCTGCGGCGTGATCGTGGCGGCCACGTTAGGCCCCGCGCTTTCAACGAAAGCGACCGCATCGGCGGTGGTGATGTGTTCGAACACCACCTTCAGCCCCGGCAGGTCGCGGACCAGACCAGAAAGGGTGCGCTCGATGAACACGGCCTCGCGATCGAAGATGTCGACATGGGCATCGGTCACTTCGCCATGGATCAGCAAGGGCATGCCGATCTGCTCCATCCGCTCCAGCACCGGGCGGATATTGGCAACGTCGGTCACCCCATGGGCGGAACCAGTGGTGGCATGGGCTGGATAGAGCTTGGCCGCGGTGAACACGCCTTCGGCAAAGCCCCGGGCGATCTCATCAGCGTCGATCGTATCGGTCAGGTAAGCGGTCATCAGTGGCGTAAAGCCGGAGCCTGATGCCGCCACGATCCGGTCACGATAGGCCGCTGCAGCCGCCACGGTGGTGATGGGCGGAGACAGGTTGGGCATCACGATTGCCCGGGCAAACTGGTGCGCGGTATGCTTCGCCACGCCTTCCAGCACGGCCCCATCGCGCAGATGCACGTGCCAATCATCAGGGCGGCGGATCGTCAGGCGATTCGGAGTGCTGCTCATCCCTTCCCCTTAGGCAAGCGCCGCCCTATCTGTCACGCATGACTGCAACGCTGCTGGCCGACCGCGCGGTAATCCGCTTGACCGCAACCGAACCGGGGGAGGACCTGCGCGGGTTCCTCAATGGTCTGGTGACCAACGACGTCTCGGGGCTCTTGCCGGTCTGGGCCGCGCTGCTGACTCCGCAAGGCAAGGTGCTGTTCGATTTCCTGGTCTGGGCAGATGGCGACGACCTGTTGCTGGATTGCGAGGCCGATCAGGCCGAGGCCCTGGCCAAGCGGCTGGCGATCTATCGCCTGCGCCGCAAGATCGCGATTGCGGTCGATCTGGCCGTGGGCGTTCATTGGCAGCAGGGCGAAGGCCCTGCGCCCGATCCGCGTCTGCCTGCGCTGGGCCAGCGCTGGCTGGCGGCGCGGTCTGATGGCGATGCCAGCGCGCAGTGGCGGGCGCACCGGCTGGCGCTCGGCGTCACCGAGGGCCAGGCCGAGCTGGCCGACCTGCTCTGGCTGGAATGCAATGCGGCCGAGCTGAACGGCGTGTCCTTCACCAAGGGCTGTTATGTCGGGCAGGAAAACACCGCGCGGATGAACTGGCGGCAGAAGGTCACCCGGCGGTTGGTCGTCGTTCCGTTGGCGGAAAGCGATCCCGCGCGGCAGCGGGCCGCCTATCCGGATCTGGGCCTGGCGGTCGATCATCGGCGGGTGGAAGACATCGCACCCGCGCTTATGCCTGAATGGCTCAGCCGGCCTGAGGCTTGACCAGCCCGACCGAGACCGCTTCTTCAATCAGCATCTTTTCGGCAATGTCACGGCTGGCGGTGCGCGGCAGGCCGAGCGACTGCGCCAGCGCCCCGCCCATCAGCGCATCGCCCAGCGCCATCATGCACAGCGCATGGGTCACGTGGTGCATCTGGCCCGATTCGTGATCGCCCAGATCGTCGATCAGGTCGTGCACGGCCTGGATCAGCGGATCGAGCGCATCCTCGTTGCCGTTCATCAGCATCCAGGTCGCCAGCGCGCCGCCGCCTTCCTTGTCAAAGGCATCAAAGGTCAGGTCAACGACATCGCGGGCCGTGCCCTGGCCCGCGCGGCTGGCCAGCACGGCATCCTCGATCGTGGCACAGATGGTGACGGCCAGATGCTCAGCCAGCGCCTTTTGCAGCCCGGCGGCCGAGCCGAAATGGTGCAGCAGATTGGCATGGGTTCGCCCGATTCGCGCGGCCACGGCCTTCAGCGTCACCGCCTGCGGCCCCAGCTCGATCAGCAGCGCCCGCGCGGCTTCCAGCGCCACGGTGCGGCTTTCTTCCTGGCTCAGGCGCTTCCTTATTGACATGAGTGTAAGTTAACCCCATACAGGGAGCATGAACGCCCCCACCAAGTTCCCCCTCGACGTAGAACCCGCCGCCGCGAACGGCAAGGCCGGTCCTACCCCCGCAGACCTGACCATCACCGTGCGTGACCAGCGCTTCGGCCGCGACAAGAAGCCCGGTCGCTGGTGGCTGAACAATGATCCGGTCGCGACGGCCTGGCACAACGCCCTCTCCGCCACTTTCCCGCGCGGCGAAGCCTTCTTCATCGAAGCCGTGAAGGCCCACCGCGAGGGCGCCAGCCCCAAGCTGGAGGCCGAAATCCGCGCCTTCGTAAAGCAGGAAATCAACCACACCCGCGAACATATCGCCTTTAATCGCGCCGCGGTTGAAGCCGGCTATGACCTGGACTTCATCGACCAGCGCGTTGCCGCCAATCTGGAACTGACCAAGGACCGCCCGGCGATCATCAACCTGGCCGTGACCATGGCGCTGGAACACTACACCGCGATGATGGCGCAGGAATTCCTGGCCAACCAGAAGCACTTTGCCGGGGCAGAACCCGAAACCGCCGCGATGTGGCGCTGGCACGCGATCGAGGAAATCGAGCACAAGGGTGTCGCCTATGACACCTATCTCCACGCCACCAAGGACTGGACCCGCTATCGCCGCTGGAAGCTGAAGAGCGTGATGATGCTGATCGTCACGGTCAACTTCCTGCGCCACCGCTGGGCCGATACGCTGGACCTGCTGGCGCAGGACGGGCTGACCGGCTGGAAGATGAAGGCCAAGCTGGCCTGGTATCTGCTGGGCACGCCGGGCGTGCTGCGCCGGATCTTCCCCGCCTGGCTCAGCTATTTCCTGCCGGGCTTCCACCCCTGGAACCACGATGACCGCGCACTGATCGGCAAGCACGACAGCGAGTTCAAGGACGCGGTGCTGGCCTGATCTGACCGCTCAAGCGAAGGAGCCCCCCCCAAGTTCGCTTGGGGAGGCTTTTTCTTATGCGGCACGCATGAACGGAGGATCATCATCGCAGCGGCACGGTTCAGAGAGGTCAAGCTCGTGCTCGACCGAAGCCACGTCCATGCCGCGCGCCAGGCTGAAGCGCTGACGGACCTGACCGGTCGGGCGGAAGCCCACCTTGCGCAGCACGCGCCCTGAGGCCGGATTATCGAAGAAGTGATCGGCCACGAGCCGTTTGTGGCCCAGCACCCGGGCAACGCTGATCACCGCGCGGGCGGCCTCGCTGGCATAGCCCTTTCCCCAGTAATCCCGGCCCAGCCAATAGCCCAGCTCCACCGCATCGCCGTCTTGCGCCAGCCCGATGCAGCCGATCATCCGCGCGGGCTCAAGGCTGGTCGGCACGGTGATGAAGAAGTGCGGCAGGCGCTGGTCTTGCGGCTGGCTGGCGAACCAGCGGGCATCATCGGCGGTATAGGGCCACGGCACCTTGGCAAGGTTTCTGGCCACTGCCTCGTCACCGACGCGGCTGAGCAGTTCTTCCCAGTCCTCCGGCCAGCCAGGCCGCAGGAACAGCCGTTCGCTGCGCATGAACATTGCTACATCTCCACTCGTCCGGCCCCGCCGAGCCGCCCTAACGCGATCCCGTGACGACCAAGTTACATCTGCTCCGGGAAGTTCCCGGATTGGCAGAGGGAGATGCAAAAAGAGGGAGACGGGTGGGCCCCTCTCCCTCATTCGGCCGAAGTCTGGCTTCGGCGGGGCTGCCCGTCAGGACAGCCCGGTATCGACTGTCCGATTATTCGGCGGCAATGGCCATGTCTACCGACACGTACTTGCGGCCGAGTTTGCCATCGTAGAATCGCACGCGGCCTTCGGTCAGCGCGAACAGGGTGTGATCCTTGCCCATGCCAACGTTGGCGCCCGGGTACACACGGGTACCGCGCTGACGGATGATGATGTTGCCGCCGATCACTTCCTGACCGCCGAACTTCTTCACGCCAAGGCGACGGCCGGCCGAATCACGACCGTTACGCGACGAACCGCCTGCTTTCTTGTGTGCCATCTCGAACTACTCCGAATTCTTATTCAGCGGCCGCTTCGGCCTTGGGGGCGGCCTTCTTGGCAGCCTTCTTCGCCGGGGCTTCGCCACCGACCGACACGATGCGCAGCAGGGTCATCTGCTGGCGATGGCCGTTCTTGCGGCGATAGTTGTGGCGGCGACGCTTCTTGAAAACGATCACCTTTTCGCTCTTCGCCTGGGCGATGATTTCGGCCGAAACGACGACGCCCTTGGCATCCTTCACTTCGCCGCCGTCACCAGCCAGCAGGACATCACCAAGCGTGATGGTTTCACCGGCTTCACCAGCCAGCTTCTCAACCGCGATCTTGTCTCCGGCGGCAACCCGGTATTGCTTGCCGCCAGTGCGCACTACAGCGAACATGTGACCTATTCCGTCTTTAAAGCATAGCAGCCGCCCCGCGAGTGCGGGGTGCCGCAAGAAGGTGCGCCCCTAGTGCAAGGTCCGGGTGCTGTCAACCAAGAGAGCCAAGGAATCTTGCGCGCTGGCGCGCTTTTGTGGGCGTGCTATGGGACATGCGATGAATCGCCTGCCTGCCTGCCTGATCCCTGTAATACTGCTGGGTGCCTGCGCGTCAACGCCGGGCGAATACCCGTCGCTGGCCCGCCGGCCGATCGAACGCGCGACCGGCACTTTGGCAGTTCCCCCTGCTCCGCCAGCCCCCGCGCCGCTTGATCCTGCGGTATCCCGCCAGATCGATTCGCTGCTGGAACGGGTCGGGGCGGCCGATGCCAGGTTCCAGTCGCGCCAGGGCCGGGTGCGCAAGGCGATCGCTGCAGCAAGCGGCGCGGCGAAGGCCAGCGAAGCCTGGTCCGTGGCCATGATCGCCCTGGCCGATCTGGATGCGGCGCGCAGTGAAGGCATGGTCGCGCTGGCGGATATCGATGCGATCTACGCCGCCAGCCGAATCGAGGGCGAACCGGCCAGCGAGGCCAAGGCCGCGCGTGAGGCCGCCAATGCCCTGATCGCCGCGCAGGACAAGGTCATCGCTGAACTGCAGGGCCAGCTGGCGCCCTAACGCCAGCGCTCCAGATCGGCGCGATCCTGCTCGCGCGGTTCGATCCAGGTCCAGAAGCCGCTGCGCAGTTCCCGCTTCCAGAACCACGAATCGCTCTTGAGGTGGTCCATCGCGAAGTCGACCGCATCAAAGGCCGCACGGCGGTGCTCAGCCGCGGCACAAACGCAGACAATGGGCTCACCGGGGTGCAGCCGGCCCACGCGGTGCAGCAGCAGCAGGCCCTGGACCGCAAACCGCGCCAATGCGGCCACAGCCAGCGCCTCCATCCCCGTCAGTGTCAACGGCGCATAATGTGAAAGCTCGAGCGCTTCGACGCCGCCGCCACCTCGCACCTTGCCAACAAAAGTCGCGATGCCACCCGTGTTGCCGATCTGGCGCGCGAATCGGTCGATCTCCGCATTGGGATCGAACGGCTGGGTCAGCAGGCGAACATCAATCACGGCTCAGCCT
>CAWUNP010000094.1:0-6130 GCA_963923805.1 uncultured Novosphingobium sp.
GGCAGCGTCAGATGTGTATAAGAGACAGGTTCGATCGTTGATGAAGAGACGATCCTGGCCACCCGCGAACTGGCGGCAAGCGGGGTCTATGATGGCTACCGCGTGCTGGTGATCCCGGCAGGGGAGGAGGCCGGGGCCAATGTGCTGCGGGTCAACGATAGGATCCTGGCCGGCCGGCGATTTCGGCGCATTCTGGACCTGCTCGATAATCACGGCGCGAAGATCACCCTGCTGGAAAACAGCGAGATCGAAAAGATCGATGCCGGGTTCACCTGTATGTCGCTGCGCTGGCTGGGGCGCTGAGATCGCGGCAATCTGGCCATTGAAGATTGGGGGGTGATGCCTACCTGAGCGCCAGGCCAGACAGGCTGGCGAGCGGGGGAGGCTCCCATTCTTGCGTCAATACAGTATTTGGACCATACTGCGGCCGTAGGTTCGAAAGTTTCGGGGCGAGTAATGCGATTTGGTGAAATAGAAGCGCCGCTGCCCGCGCTTATCGAACTGAGCACGATGGCGATGTGTGTCACCAACCCGCGCCTGCACGACAACCCGGTTGTCGCCTGCAACCAGGCCTTTACCGATCTGACCGGCTATACGATCGACGATATCGTCGGACAGAATTGCCGTTTCCTGTCGCGCGCCGATCCGCATCCCGAGATTGCCGAAAAGATTGGCCAGTCCGTGCGGGAGAAGCGCGGCGTCCTGTTCGAAGTGGTCAATTACAAGAAGGATGGCACCGCGTTTCGCAATGCGGTGATGGTTGCGCCGATGTTCGATGAGAACGGCGAGGTCAGTTTCTTTCTTGGTTCGCAGGTTGAAATCCCCGAACCCAAGATCGATTTCGGCATGGCCGAGCGGCGCGCTGCGGCGCAGCAGCGGATCGCCGGGCTGACCCCGCGCCAGCGCGAGATCCTGGAACTGATGGCGGCGGGGCAGCTTAACAAGCAGATCGCCTATGCGCTCGATCTGTCGGAAAAGACCGTCAAGATGCACCGGGCGCTGTTGCTGCAGCGGCTCGGCGTGGCCACTTCGGCCGATGCCGTGCGGCTGGCGGTTGAAGCGGGGCTCTAAGCCCGGATTGCCCGAAATACCGCAACCTTAAGTCTGTATGGTTAACCGGCTTTGCGCGTTGCAATAGGGCGGCGAGACATCTCCGAGTCTCCGCCTTGCTGCTGCGGTCTAACCAACCACCCCCTCCCATAGGCCCGGTGGCAAGCGAGGAAGCAGGTCCGGCCCGGCGTGCGCCCAACTGCCCCGGCGCCAGACCTGCTTCCCTCCAAGCTCAGCCTCCAAAAACTGTCAGCGACAGAATCCGGCGCCCGACAGCTCTACATGCAAATGGTCGCGGTGCGCTGCATTGTAGGCCGGACCCAGCACAGTGCCGAACCTTTTGCAGGCGCTTTGATGGGCGATTGCCAGGAACTGCTTTTCCTGGGGTGATCCCTCGCTCCAGTGCTCTCGCACGGAAATCCGGCGGCCATCGGCCAGAATGAAGGCAGCCACATCGATGGCCTGGGCCGTGGCGTGGGCGCTGCGCCGATCGTTGCCGGCCACATTGCGGCAGGAATAGCTGCCCATGGTTTCGATCCTGGCCAGCGGGCTGCCCAGGATCTGCCGCGCCGCCCGGTCGACCCCGAACCGGGCCCAACCCGCCAGCGTTTCGGCCAGCGGGCAGGCTACCGGGCCAAGGTTGGTCAGTTGCAGCCGGGCATCGTCGCTGCGCAGGCTGTTGAGCCTGACCGTACCAATCGTGGCGCAGCCAGCGCCGAAGTACTGATCCGGCAGCGGGGTGAAACTGGCCTGGCTGGTGCCAAGATCGGCCAGGCATTGGCGCAATTCCGGGCTTGATGCGAAAGCCGAACTGGCCGGTCGACGCAACGGGTCATGCTTGGGGGCCGGGCGCGTGTCGATGCAGGCGGTCAGCAGCGCCAGCGCGGGCAGCAGGGCAAAGGTTCTGCGCACCAGCCAACTATTCGCCCGCATGGTTAACAAAATCTTACCGCGGCAATCCTAAAACACAGGGGTTGTCAGCAGGTGCTCCTCGCTCTATCTGGCGCGCTAATGCGAACGATTAGCAATAGCGTCAAGATCTTTGGGCTGGTCCTGTCCCTGCCGGCGCTGGTCCTGCTGCGCGCATGGTGGACTGGTCAGGCTGCGCCGATGGATTTGCTGCATCCCACCGGCGAAACCAGCGCGCGGTTGATGGTTGCGGCCATGCTGATCGGGCCGCTGGCCGGTGTCTTCGGCCCGCGGCGCTGGCTATTGTGGTTACTGGCCCGACGCCGCGCGCTGGGCGTGGCCGCCTTTGCTTATGCGCTCTTGCATTTGCTCTTCTACGTGCTGGATATGGGCAGTCTGACGGCCATCCTTGATGAAGTGTCGATCGCGTCAATCTGGACCGGCTGGCTTGCCCTTGCGCTGATGCTGCCGATGGCGCTGACCAGCAACCAGGCGGCGATGCGATTGCTGCGCGCCGGCTGGAAGCGGATCCAGCAGCTGGCCTATCCCGCCGCAGTCCTGACCTTGCTGCACTGGTGGTGGGTTCATGATGGCGCCTTCGCCGCTCTCGCCCATTTTGTGCCGCTGGCGCTGCTCTGGCTGGTGCTGGCCGCGTCCAAGCTCGCCAAGCCCCGCCCTTCCCCTCAAGCAGGAGTATAAGTCCATGCGTTCCCTGATCCTCGCCACCGCCTTCGGCATCGCTTCGGTCGCTGCATTCAGCCTTGGCACCCCGGCAGCGGCGACCGGCAAGGTCAAGTGCCAGGCTGGCCCGCAATCGGGCTGGCAGAATGTCGAGGCGCTCAAGGCCCAGCTTGGCCGCGAGGGCTGGAAAGTGGCTAAGGCCAAGGTCGATGGCGGCTGTTATGAGGTCTATGGTGTGCTGCCGACGGGCGAGAAGGTTGAGGCCTATTTCCACCCGGTCAGCTTTGAAAAACTCTACGTCGCCCAGCGCGGCAAGGTGCTGTTCCGCAAGTCCGGGTACTAAATTCCCGGAATAGCTATGCGTCATTGACAAGCCCGGGGCCGTCTCTATGTGCGGCTCCGGGCCACGCGGTCCCAACGCCGCGCGAGCTCTCTGCAAGGAGAGACTACAATGACTGCACAACTGCCGGCGCGCAAACCCGCGCGTCCGTTCTTTTCTTCCGGTCCCTGCGCCAAGCCGCCCGGATATGCCCCTGAAAAACTGGCTACCGAATCGCTTGGGCGCTCGCACCGCGCCAAGATCGGCAAGACCCGCCTGCAGTACTGCATCGACCTGATGCGCGAAGTGCTGGGCCTGCCCGATACGCACCGCATCGGCATTGTCCCCGGGTCTGATACCGGTGCCTTCGAAATGGCGATGTGGACCATGCTGGGAGCCCGCCCGGTCACCACGCTGGCCTGGGAATCGTTCGGCGAAGGTTGGGTGACCGACGCCGCCAAGCAGCTCAAGCTCGATCCCACGATCCTGCGCGCCGATTACGGCCAGCTGCCGGACCTTGGCCAGATCGACTGGTCGAACGACGTGCTGTTCACCTGGAACGGCACCACCTCGGGCGTGCGCGTGCCGAACGCCGATTTCATTCCGGCGGACCGCGAAGGCCTGTCCTTTGCCGATGCCACATCGGCCGTCTTTGCCTATGACATTGACTGGTCGAAGATCGATGTCGCCACCTTCTCCTGGCAGAAGGTGCTGGGTGGTGAGGGCGGCCACGGCGTGCTGATCCTGGGCCCGCGCGCGGTCGAGCGGCTGGAAACATACACCCCGGCCTGGCCGCTGCCCAAGGTGTTCCGCCTGGTGTCGAAGGGCAAGCTCGCCGAGGGCGTGTTCAAGGGTGAAACGATCAACACCCCCTCGATGCTGGCGGTCGAAGACGCGATCTTCGCGCTCGAATGGGCCAAGGGTCTGGGCGGGCTGAAGGGCCTGCAGGCTCGCAGCGATGCCAATGCCGCCGCGCTGGGCAAGATCGTCGACGAGCGCCCGTGGCTTTCGCACCTCTGTGCAGATGAGGCGACCCGTTCCAAGACTTCGGTCTGCCTCTCGGTCGAGGGGGCGGATGAAGCCTTCATCAAGGCCATGGCCGGCGCGCTCGAAAAGGAAGGCGCGGCTTACGACATCGCCGGTTATCGCGATGCTCCTCCGGGACTGCGCATCTGGTGCGGCGCCACGGTTGAGACGGCCGATATCGAGGATCTCGGCCCCTGGCTCGACTGGGCCTACGCCACCGTCAAGGCTGCTGCTTAAGCACCCGAGAGCCCCCGCGAAGGCGGGGGGCCTCAGGCCTGCCCAATCCACTCTGAAACTGCACGAGATCCCCGCCCACGCGGGGGCTCACTTCAGGAACAAGATCATGACCAAGCCCCGCGTACTCATTTCCGACAAGATGGATCCCAACGCCGCCCGCATCTTCACCGAGATGGGCTGTGATGTTGACGTGATCACCGGCGAAACGCCGGAACAGCTGATCGCCCGCATCGGAGACTATGATGGTCTGGCGATCCGTTCCTCGACCAAGGTGACCAAGGAAATCCTGGCCGCCGCCAAGAACCTTAAGGTCATCGGCCGCGCCGGGATCGGCGTTGACAACGTCGATATCCCGGCCGCTTCGGCGCAGGGCGTGGTGGTGATGAACACCCCGTTCGGCAATTCGATCACCACGGCCGAGCACGCCATCGCGCTGATGTTCGCGCTGGCCCGCCAGATCCCCGAAGCCAACGCCCAGACCCAGGCCGGCAAGTGGCCGAAGAACGATTTCATGGGCGTTGAAGTGACCGGCAAGACCCTCGGCCTGATCGGCGCCGGCAATATCGGCTCGATCGTCGCCAGCCGTGCGCTGGGCCTCAAGATGAAGGTCGTTGCCTTTGATCCGTTCCTGACGCCCGAGCGCGCCGTGGAAATGGGTGTTGAGAAGGTGGAATTGGACAGCCTGCTGGCCCGCGCCGACTTCATCACGCTGCATACCCCGCTGACCGACCAGACCCGCAACATCCTTTCGGCCGAGAACATCGCCAAGACCAAGAAGGGTGTGCGGATCATCAATTGCGCCCGCGGCGGCCTGATCGATGAAGCCGCGCTCAAGGCTGCGCTCGACAGCGGCCAGGTTGCCGGTGCCGCCCTCGACGTGTTCCAGACCGAGCCGGCCAAGGATTCGCCGCTGTTCGGCACCCCCAACTTCATCTGCACCCCGCACCTTGGCGCCTCGACCAACGAAGCCCAGGTCAACGTGGCGCTGCAGGTGGCCGAACAGATGGCCGATTACCTGGTCAATGGCGGCGTCACCAATGCGCTCAACATGCCCTCGCTTTCGGCTGAAGAAGCCCCGAAGCTGAAGCCCTACATGGCGCTGGCCGAACAGCTGGGCAGCCTGGTCGGCCAGCTGACCACCGGCGCGATCCCGCGGATTTCGATCCATGCCGAAGGCGCTGCGGCAGAACTCAACATCAAGCCGATCGTTGCTGCCGTGCTGGCCGGGTTCCTGCGCGTCCAGTCGGACACCGTGAACATGGTCAATGCCCCGTTCCTCGCCAAAGAGCGCGGGATTGAGGTGCGCGAGGTCAAGACCGAGAAGGAAGGCGATTACCACACCCTGATCCGCGTTTCGGTCAAGACCGAAGCGGGTGAACGTTCCGTGGCCGGCACGCTGTTCAGCAACGCCGAGCCGCGCCTGATCGAGCTGTTCGGCATCAAGGTTGAAGCCGAACTGGCCGGCAACATGATGTATATCGTTAATGAGGACGCCCCCGGCTTCATCGGCCGGATCGGCACCCTGCTGGGTGAGGCCGATATCAATATCGGCACCTTCAACCTTGGCCGCCGGGCCGCAGGCGGCGAAGCCGTGCTGCTGCTCTCGGTCGATAGCCCGGTTCCCGCCAATGTCATCGCCGCGGCGCGTGACGTGCCCGGCGTGAAGCGGGTTATGGCTCTGGCGTTTTAAGCCACATTCGGGCAACGGGATCGCACGATGCAAGACACCGACCGCGACCTGTTGCCCGAAGGCCTTGAAGACCGCCTGCCGCGCGATGCGGCAGCCGCCGCGCGTGTGACCCGCGCTGTGCTCGATGTGCTGGATAGCCACGGGTACGACCGGGTGCAGCCACCAACGATCGAATTCGAAAAGTCGATGGCCAGCCGCATGGCCGGCGTCCAGCCGCG
>CAWUNP010000095.1:0-6104 GCA_963923805.1 uncultured Novosphingobium sp.
GCCGCGACCGAATATGCCCCGGACTGCCTGCCGCTGCCCTGCTTCAGCTTTGAAGATGCGCTGGAAGCGGTCAAGGATGGTCGCGCCGGGCGGGCGATCATCCCGATCGAAAACTCGCAGCACGGCCGCGTGGCCGACATCCACTTCCTTCTGCCCGAGAGCGGCCTGGCGATCGTGGGTGAGCACTTCATGGCGATCCACCATGATTTGATGGCCTTGGGCAATGGTCCGTTCAAGGCGGCCTATTCGCACCCGCAGGCGCTGGGCCAGTCGCGCTTTTTCCTGCGGGATCGCGGCATCGTGCCGCTGGCCTATGCCGATACCGCCGGGGCTGCGGCCTTCGTCGCCGAACAGGGCGATCCTGAAGCGGCTGCCATCGCGCCGAAGATCGCTGCCGAACTCTATGGCCTGAAGATCATCGCCGAAAATGTTGAAGACGCGGCTGACAACATGACCCGCTTCGTGGTCCTCTCGCGCCAGCCACTGGATCCGGCGACGCTTGCCGGCACGGTGACGATGACCACCTTCGTCTTCGAAGTGAAGAACATTCCCGCCGCGCTCTACAAGGCGCTGGGCGGCTTTGCGACCAACGGCGTCAACATGACCAAGCTGGAAAGCTATCAGAAGGGCGCCAGCTTTGCCGCGACCCGCTTCTATGCCGATATCGTTGGCGCACCGGGCGATCCGGCGGTTGACCGCGCGCTGGAAGAACTGGCGTTCCACTGCAAGGAACTGCGCATGCTCGGCACCTATCCGCAGGGGCGCGCCCGTGGCTGAGACCGCTGCGATGATCCTCCGCCCGGCAACCCAGGCTGATATCCCGGCCCTGTCTCGCCTTGCGATCGACGCCTTCGTCGCCAAGTTCGGGCCGCTCTATTCCGAGCAGGACCTGAGCACCTTTCTGACCGAAAGCCTGTCAGAACCGGCCATTGCCGCAGAGCTGGCGAACCCGGACCGGATCTATCGCCTGGCCGAACGTGATGGCGCACTGCTGGGCTATTGCAAGATCGGCCTGACCTGCGGCTTCCCCGAACACGCCCGAGGCCAGCGGGTGATGGAACTCAAGCAGCTTTACACCGCGCCCAACGCGACAGGTCTGGGCATCGGCGGCAAGCTGATGGACTGGGCGATGGGCGAATTCGCCGCGCGCGGGGCGGACGAGGTGCAGATTTCGGTCTATGCCTATAACGACGGCGGTCACCGCTTCTACCGCCGCTATGGCTTTGACAAGGTCGCCGACATCACCTTCCGCGTCGGTGAGCAGCTCGACGAGGAATTTCTCTTCGCGCAATTGTTCTAGGCCGCGGGGCCACGCGGAACGGGCTTTGCGCCGCCCGTCCTCTCCCCTATATGCGGCCCATGTCTTCAGTCCGTCCCTGGCGCGAGATCGCGCGGCGCAAGTCCCGGCAGATCATGGTGGGCACGGTTCCCGTAGGCGGCGATGCGCCGATCACGGTCCAGACCATGACCAACACGCTCACCTCCGATCCGGTGGCGACGATCAACCAGATCCGCCGCTGCGAAGAGGCCGGGGCCGATATCATCCGCGTGTCCTGCCCGGATGTGGAGAGCACCGCAGCGCTGGGGAAGATCGTCAAGGCGGCGCGCATTCCGATCGTCGCGGACATTCATTTCCACTACAAGCGCGCGCTCGAAGCGGCAGACGCTGGCGCGGCCTGCCTGCGGATCAACCCGGGCAATATCGGCTCCAGCGAGCGCGTCGCCGAAGTGGTCCGCGCTGCCAAGGCCAATGGCTGCGCCATCCGCATCGGGGTCAACGCTGGCAGCCTCGAAAAGGACCTGCTTGAAAAGTACGGCGAGCCCTGCCCCGAAGCGCTGGTCGAAAGCGCACTCGACCATATCAAGCTGCTGCAGGACCATGACTTCCACGAATACAAGGTGGCGGTGAAGGCCAGTGACGTGTTCCTGGCGGTGGGCGCCTATATGGGCCTGGCCGAAGCGGTCGATTGCCCGCTGCATCTGGGCATTACCGAAGCCGGCGGCTTGATCGGCGGCACGGTCAAGAGCGCGATCGGCATCGGCAACCTGCTGTGGGCCGGGATCGGCGATACGATCCGCGTCTCGCTCTCGGCCGAGCCGGAAGAGGAAGTCCGCGTCGGCTATGAAATCCTGAAATCGCTTGGCCTGCGCACCCGCGGCGTCCGTGTGGTGTCCTGCCCCTCTTGCGCGCGGCAGGGCTTTGACGTGATCCGCACCGTCCAGAAACTGGAAGACGCGCTGAGCCACATCAAGACGCCGATGAGCCTTTCGGTGCTGGGCTGCGTGGTCAATGGCCCCGGCGAAGCGCGCGAAACCGACATCGGCGTGACCGGCGGCGGCAATGGCAAACATATGGTCTACCTGCGCGGGGTGACCGATCACCACGTGCAGGACGACGGGATGATCGAACACATCGTCAAGCTGGTCGAAGCCAAGGCGGCCGAGATCGAGAGCGGCGCGGTAGAAAGCATGGACAGCCAGCACGGCAAGGCGGCGTGAACGCCCGTCCGCACCTGCCACCGCTCCACCTGCTGCTCGCCCTGGCGGTCATGGCGGTATGGGGCACCAATTTCGTTGTCATCAAGCTGGCGCTGGCGCACCTGCCGCCGCTGACCCTGGCGACGCTGCGGTTCTCGCTCGCGTTCCTGCCGATGGCGCTGTTCATCAAGCGCCCGCAGGTGCCACTCAAGAACCTGGCGGCTTATGGCGTGCTGATTGGTGCGGGGCAGTTCGGGCTGCTGTTCACCGCGATGCGGGCCGATATCACGCCCGGCCTTGCCAGCCTGGTGGTCCAAACGCAGGTCTTCATGACCATCGGCCTGTCGATGCGGCTGACCGGTGAGAAGATCGCGCAGTACCAGATCGCCGCGATGGCCCTCGCCGTGGCGGGGCTGGGCACGATAGGCTGGCATACCGATGGCAGCGCCACCCCGCTGGGCCTGCTGCTGGTGCTGGGCGCGGCGTTGTCGTGGTCGCTGGGCAACATGGTCGCGCGGGCGGCCGGGCCGGTGCCGATGCTGAACTATGTCGTCTGGTCGAGCGTCTTTGCCGTGCCGCCGCTGCTGGCCATGGCGCTGTTGACTGAGGGCTGGCCCAGGATGGCCGCTGGGGTGGCCGCGGCAGACTGGACCACCTGGGGCGCGGTGGTCTGGCAGGCGGCCGGCAATACGATGTTCGGCTATGCCGCCTGGGGGTGGCTGCTGGGCAAGCACCCGGCGGCGCAGGTGGCCCCGCTGGCACTGCTGGTGCCTGTCTTCGGGCTCGGCTCCTCGGCGCTGCTGCTGGGTGAGCCGCTGCAAGGCTGGAAGATCCAGGCCTTCGTACTGGTCATGGTCGGGCTGTCGATTGGCGTATTGTGGCCTCGATTCAAGGAGCGGTTTGGCCTAGGGGCGCCGGCATGACCCTCTCGATCCGCCCCGCCACGCCCGCTGACCTGTCGCTGATCGCCCAGCTGATCCGCGATCTGGCCGACTATGAAAAGCTGCTGCACGAAGTCCGCTTTGACGAAGCCGTGCTGGGCCAGAAACTGTTCAGCCCGCGGCCCTATGCCGAGGTCGTGATTGGCGAGATTGACGGCGCGCCGCAGGGCTTTGCGCTGTTCTTTCACAACTTCTCGACCTTCGAAGGCAAGCCGGGGATCTACCTGGAAGACCTGTTCGTGCGGCCTGAGGCGCGCGGCAGCGGGCTGGGCAAGGCGCTGCTCTCGCACCTGGCCATGCTGGCGGTGGAGCGCGACTGCGCCCGACTCGAATGGTCGGTGCTCGACTGGAACAGCCCCGCCATCGGTTTTTACCAGAAACTGGGCGCGCGGCTGATGGACGAATGGACCGTGATGCGCGTCGATGGCACCGCATTACAGCAACTTGGCGCTGCTGGGCGCGCTTCCGCCGCTTAGGGACTTGAACCGGCGTTAAGCGCTGGGTTATCCACAAACCACTATGAGCGGGGACATGAACAGACGCGATCTCTTGCTGGGCGGAATCGCCATTGGTGCGGCAGCGGCCGTGCCGGCGCCCGCCCATGCGCGCAATCTGGCCCGCGCATTTGAAGAGGCGTTTGGCGTGCCGCCTTCGGCTCCGCCGCCGGGCCTGCCCACCACGGTGGCGCCCAACCCGGCCTATGATGCCAAGCTGCTGCATATTGCACGCCGCGAACTGCAACGCGCAGGAAGCCGGGTCTGGCGGCATGACATCGTTGGCATTGCCGATTTTGCCCGGCCCAGCACGCTGCCGCGGTTTCACTTCGTCAACCTGGAAGCCGGCACGATCAAGTCGTTCCTGGTCAGCCATGGCCGCGGCTCGGACCCGGCCCACAGTGGCTTCCTGCAGGCCTTTTCCAACGTGCCCGGCTCTGAAGCCACCTCGCGGGGGGCTTACCTGACCTGCGAATGGTACAAGGGCAAATATGGCACCTCGGTCCGCCTTGATGGCCTGGACCATGACAATTCCAACGCGCTGGACCGCGCGATCGTGATGCACCCGGCCGACTATGCGCGTGAGGATTACATCACCCGTTTCGGCCGCCTCGGTCGCAGCGAAGGCTGCTTCGCCATGTCGCCCGCGCATTTCAACGAAGCGCTGTGGAACCTCTCGGGCGGGCGCCTGCTGTTTGCAGACCGGATTGAGGTCTGAGACCTTTTTGCGTGCGTTCGGCCCATCCGGGCCTCTCTTGCAACACCTGCCCACTCCCCCGGCCCAACCACCCGATAATGATACCCTGTGGGCGGTTGGGCCGGGGGAGTGGGCAGGTGTTGCCAAGCCCTTCGCGGATGCGAAGGGCGCACCAGACTAAAGCGGATTATCCAGCTTGATCACCGTCTCGGTTGACTTGCGCTTGCCATCCCATGCCGCGCGCGGGGCGGCGAAGCTGGCGAGGACCGGGGCATCGCGGCTGTAGAGATCGGTGAACTTGCCCATCTTGCCGGTGATATCCGAAGCCATGGTGAAATAGGTCAGGTAGACCGGGAAGGTCCGGGTCATGGCCACGCGAGTATACTTGCCCGAGGTGACGATCGCCACGGCATCATCCGGCGTCATGCCCGCGCCCAGGATCGCCATGGTGATGGCCAGTTCGGTCGCCCGCTCGGTCCGCACGCAGCCGTGGCTGAGCGCGCGCTGCGCCAGCTTGAACAGGTTGCGGTTCGGCGTATCGTGCAGGAAGATCGCGTGCTCGTTCGGCATATCGAGCTTCATCAGGCCCAGGGCATTGCCGGGTCCCGGCTGCTGGACCACCGTGATCGAGCCGTCCTTGTTCTTGGTAACCTTGTAATTCTCACGCTTGGCCTTGGCCGGATCGGCCAAGAGCTGCATGCCCAGGTTTTCACCCTTCACGATGGACTGTGGCACGGTCCAGGTCGGGTTGAAGATCACGCCTTCGACCACCTCGGCCAGTTGCGGCGTGGCCGTGCGCCCCGGCTTGCCGACAATGGTGCGGTAAGAGCGGATGATTTCGTTATCGACTGTCAGCCGCAGCTGGAATTCGGGCACGTTGGTCAGCAGATAGAACTTGCCCAGATCCCGCGGCAGCCACCGCCAGCGATCCATATTGACCTGGATCAGGGCGCGCGCAGCCTTGTCGGCCGCTGGCGTCCGTGCCAGCATGGCCTTGAGCTTGGCATAGTCTGGGTGGGTTGGGGCCAGGCCCGCGATCGTGCCGGCAATATCCTTGCTGGCCAGCGCCTCGGCCATGACCGTTGCGGTCGGCCGCTGGTCAACATCGGGATCGACCACAAACCACTGCACCCGCGAATCCATCCGGGTGCGGCCATCGCGCATATCCTCGATCAGCCAGGCGAAGGAGCGGCTGGCCTGTTCGTCCAGCGCCGCGCCCGGTCCACCCAGGATCGCCGCCCGCAGATCGGCCAGCTGGTAGTCGGCCGGGATCAGGCCGTGTGCGCCGATCCCCTCGATCACCTTGGCCAGCGCCTGGGCATCGGCCACCTGCCAGGACAGGACAGGCTCAAGCACCGGCAATTCCGGTTCGATCGTCGGTGCGGCCGGAGCCGGTGTCGCGGGCGGCACGGCTGCGGCAGGCTGCTGGCTGGTCGGCGCCGGGGTAGCCGGTTGCTGACTGGCCGGGATCGGCGCCGGTGCCGGAGTGGCGGG
>CAWUNP010000096.1:0-6096 GCA_963923805.1 uncultured Novosphingobium sp.
GATGTAGAGAGGTCTCGTGGGCTCGGAGATGTGTATAAGAGACAGATACGGCACTCGGCATATTAGCAATACCCGATTTAAAAAGTTCGACACCAACGTTAAGGAACCGCACCATGGGCCTGTTTTCCGGTCAGCCGCGCCATCGCGAGATTTCAGCACAGCAACTGGCGGCGATGATCGATCAAGGAAGTGTGGTGGTGGTTGATGTTCGCGAAGTTGATGAGTTCGCTGCCGGGCACATCCCCGGCGCCATCAACATGCCGCTCTCCACTTTCCAGGCTTCACAACTTCCAGCGGTGGAAGGAAAGACGCTGGTGCTTAACTGCCTTGGCGGGAAGCGCTCGGGCATGGCGCTTGATAAGTGTGCGGCCGCCCAGGCGAACATCGATACGCACCTGGCCGGTGGCTTTGGCGCCTGGCAGGCCGCCGGGCTCCCGATCGCGCACTAATTCCAGCAACTGACAGGGGGGGCACGATGTCTCGCAACCGCAGGATCGCAACTATCGCCAGCCTCTTAATGCTGACACCATCCTTGCTGGCTTGCAGCAGCCAGGAACCGGCTGCTGGGCAGCAGGCTTCGGCCAGCGGCCCGCGGCTAACCTTGGCACCTTCGGACACCACCAGCTGGCAAGATGTAAGCGCAGAAATCACCACGGTTGACCAGGCCCAGGTGCTGGCCCGAATTCCAGGAATTCTCACGACCTTGACGGTTCGCGAGGGCGATCTGGTCAGCAAGGGTCAGGCAATTGGCCGGATCGTGGATACCCAGTTGGGATACCAGGCGGGAACCTATGGGGCCCAGGCCGCTGCGGCCGAGGCTCAGGCCGGTCAGGCCCGTGCCGAGTTGGACCGCGTGCGGTTTCTCTACCGCGAAGGCGTCTATGCCAAAGCCCGACTGGATCAGGCTGAATCCGCCGCCGCGGCAGCCAGTGCCCAGATCCGCGCCGCCCGTGCGCAGCAGGCAGCCGTCGGTGCCGTTGCCGGACAAGGCACCGTGGTGGCACCCGCTAGCGGCAGGGTCCTGCGCGCCGATGTCCCCGCCGGATCGCCCGTCGCCCCGGGGATGGCGATCGCAGTGATTACCGCGGGCCCGACGATCGTGCGGTTGGAAATGCCGGAATCGCTGGCCGACAAGGTCCGCGCGGGGTCGCGCGTTATGGCTGACGGCCTTGGCACCGGGTCGGTGATCAGACTGAATCCTTCGATCACCGCCGGCAAAATTTTGGTCGACGTCGACATGCCGGGCATCGACAACCGCCTGATCGGGCGGCGGGTGGCGGCCAAGGTTGAAACCGGCACGCGCAAGGCACTGCTTGTGCCCAACAGCTATATAACCAACCGCTATGGCATCGATTACGTCACATTGCTGGCCACTGGCGGCAAGACCAGCCAGGTGCCGGTACAGACCGCAGCTGCCGCCGCCCCCGGCAAGGTTGAAATCCTTGCGGGGGTGAAGGCGGGCGATACGCTGGTCGCGATCGCGCAAGGCGGGCCGCGCTCATGAACCTGGGGATCTCTGGCAAGCTGACGCGGGCCACCATCAAGTCGCCACTGACGCCGCTGCTGCTGCTGGCCGCCATCATTGTTGGCCTGATCGCCACGATCACGATCCCCCGCGAGGAGGAGCCGCAGATCAAGGTCCCGATGGTCGATATCATGGTCCAGGCCCCCGGGCTGAACGCCGCCGATGGCGTGGAACTGGTGGCCAAGCCGCTTGAGACGATCGTCAAGAGTGTCGACGGGGTGGAGCACGTCTACACTCAGGCGCAGGACAACGGCGTCATGGTAACAGCTCGCTTCCTGGTGGGCTCGAATCCCGAAGATGCTGCAATCCGCATCAACGAAAAAATCGAAGCCAACCGAAACCGTATTCCGGTGGGCATTCCCGCACCGCAGGTAACGGTGCGCGGGATCAACGACGTGCCGATCGTTGTCCTTACCCTCGCCCCTAAACCCGGCGCTGCCGGCAACTGGAATGATCAGAACCTGGCAGAACTGGCGGGCAAGCTGCGGACCGAGATCGCAAAAGTGGACGACGTTGGCCTGACCTTTATTTCTGGCGGGCAGCGGATGGCTCTGCGGGTTGTGCCGGATCCGGCCAAGCTGTCGCTTTATCGCGTGCCACTGGGCAACCTGATCGAAGCTGTCAGCCAGGCCAACCGGGCTTTTCCGGCTGGCACGGTTCGTGAAGACGGACAGGCCGCTCTGATCGTTGCCGGCCAAACGCTGCGCGATGCTCAGGAACTGTCGGCGCTGACCGTGCGGTCAGCCAATGGAGCGCCGGTGCTGCTTTCCGACATCGCCCGGGTTGAGCAGGCGCCGACCCAGGATCAGGCGCGGGCCTGGCGCTGGGCCAAGAACGACCGCGGCAATTGGTCGATGGCTCCGGCGGTCAGCCTTGCCATCGCCAAACGTGCCGGTGCCAATGCCGTCACCGTTTCAGAAGGCGTGGTTGATCGGGTCGAACTGCTCAAGGGCAAGCTGATCCCGGAAGGCGTCGAAGTCGCCGTGACCCGCAATTATGGCGAAAGCGCCAATGAAAAGGCCAACGAGCTGATCTTCCACCTTGCCCTTGCCACTATTTCGATCGTGGCGCTGATCGGTTTTGCGATTGGCTGGCGCGAGGCCGGCGTAACGGCAATCGTCATTCCGACCACGATCATGCTGACGATGTTCGCCTCGAACCTGATGGGCTTCACCATCAACCGCGTCAGTCTGTTCGCGCTGATCTTTTCGATCGGGATCCTCGTCGACGATGCAATCGTGATGATCGAGAATATTGCCCGGCACTGGGCCATGCCGGACGATCGGAGCCGGATCGACGCCGCAATCGAAGCCGTGGCCGAAGTTGGCAACCCGACCATCGTCGCCACCCTTACTGTGGTTGCCGCCCTGCTGCCGATGCTGTTCGTCTCCGGGCTGATGGGACCCTACATGGCGCCGATTCCGATCAACGCCTCGGCCGCAATGGTCTTCAGCTTCTTCGTTGCTGTGATCATCGCGCCGTGGCTGATGGTGCGCTTTGCCCGCGAGGCGTTAGCGCATGGCGAAGTAGAAAATGGCGGCAAGCTGGGTTCGCTCTATCGCCACTATGCCAGCAAGGTGATTGCCACCCCCGACAGTGCGAAGCGCTTCCTGATCGGAGTGGGCGTGGCAACGCTGCTCGCCTGCTCGATGTTTTACTTCAAGGCCGTGACGGTCAAGCTGCTGCCTTTCGATAACAAGAGCGAGGTGCAACTGGTAGCCGACCTGCCCGAAGGCACCAGCCTTGAAGCAACCGCCCGCGTACTCGAGCAAGCCGCTGCCGTAGCCCGCGCCGTGCCTGAAGTCGTCTCGATGGAGGCCTATGCCGGCACTTCGGCCCCGTTCAATTTCAACGGGCTAGTTCGACACTACTTCCTGCGGGCTCAGCCCGAAATGGGCGACCTGATGGTCACCCTCCTGCCCAAGGGTGACCGCTCGCGCTCAAGCCACGATATCGCGGTTGACCTGCGGGAACAGCTCAAGGCGGTCCCGCTGCCCGCTGGCGCCTCGCTCAAGGTGGTTGAAACCCCGCCCGGTCCGCCAGTGCTGGCAACGCTCCTGGCCGAAGTATACGGGCCTGATGAAGCAACCCGGCAGAAGACCGCAGCACAAGTCGCAACTATCTTCCGTTCAGTGCCCTACATCGTCGATGTCGACGATTCCTATGGTCAGCCGAGGCCGACACTGAAGCTCGTGCCTGATCGGGCCAGACTGGATCACTACGGACTGTCCGAACGTCAGGTATTCGATAGCATCGGTGCCCTGCTGGGAACGCAGGTAGTCGGCTATGCCCCGCGTGGCAGCGAACGTGACCCCTTGCCGATCGAACTGTCGCTGGATCAGGCCCAGCGCACCTGGTCAAGCGCGCTGGCGGCAACGCCGGTCGCCGTTGCCCCCGGCGGGAAACTGATCGAACTGGGCGAAGTGGTTACTGCACGGATTGAGCCCGGCGGTCAGGCCATCTTCCGCCGCGACGGTCGCGGCGCGACCATGGTCAGCGCCGAGCTTGCAGGCCGCTATGAAGCTCCGATTTATGGCATGCTTGCCGTTGACGAGGCGGTCGGGAATTTCGACTGGTCGGCACACGGACTGGCCAAGCCTGAAGTCCTGCTCAACGGTCAGCCCGAGGATGAAAGCCACACCTCGCTGCTGTGGGACGGCGAGTGGGAGATAACCTGGGTCACCTTCCGCGACATGGGTGCGGCGTTCATGGTTGCCCTACTGGGCATCTATGTGTTGGTGGTGGGACAGTTCCGCAGCTTTACCATACCGCTGGTAATCCTCACACCAATCCCGTTGACGCTGGTCGGAATCGTGCTGGGCCACATTCTCTTCCAGGCGCCGTTTACCGCTACCAGCATGATCGGTTTCATCGCCTTGGCCGGGATCATCGTGCGCAACTCCATCTTGCTGGTCGATTTCATCCGGCACACGCGCTCACCCGACAAGAGCCTGCGCCAGACGCTGCTTGAAGCAGGCATGATCCGGTTCAAGCCGATCGTGTTGACTGCAGCAGCGGCGATGATCGGGGCGGCGGTGATCTTGACCGATCCGATCTTTCAGGGTTTGGCAATTTCCCTGCTGTTCGGCTTGGCCTCATCAACCTTGCTGACGGTTCTGGTCATCCCCGCGATCTACATCGTGCTGCGCGATGATGGCCGCCCGCTGGAGCATGTCGCATGAAGCCCACAGACCTGTCCGAACTCAAGGCAAACTCGGCGGCGATGGCGGCACGGCTCAAGCTGATGAGCCATCCCGAGCGACTGCTGATGCTCTGTCGACTTGACGAAGGGGAGGCTTCGGTAACCGAACTCGTCGGCCTCACGGGACTATCACAATCATCCGTGTCACAGCACCTGGCCATGCTGCGCGATGAAGGCGTGGTAACCATCCGCGGGGAAGCGCAAACCCGGTTCTACAAGCTGCAGGACCCCATCGTCAGTGGGATCATTCACACCCTGTGCGAGCTGTGCGGAGAGCGCTGCGAATAAATCAGCAACACGGAAAACTGGCGCGCCCGGCAGGACTCGAACCTGCTGCCTCAAGATTAGAAGTCTCGCGCTCTATCCAGATGAGCTACGGGCGCGCGCCGTGCATTCCATAGGCGGGGTTTGCCTTGCGCGCAAACCGGGTTAGGCAGGGTTCATGAGCACGAACCTGGCCCAGTTGGACGGACAAGGCGGCGCGCGCCGCCACTTCCGCTACTTCGATTACGTGATGGCGGCCTTCGTCGCGATCCTGCTGCTGTCCAACCTGATCGGGGCCAGCAAGCTGGCAACATTGGGGGGCTACACCTTTGGCGCCGGGATCCTGTTCTTCCCGGTGTCCTACGTGATCGGCGACGTGCTGACCGAGGTCTACGGCTATGCCAATGCTCGCCGCTGCGTGTGGATGGGCTTTGCCGCCATGCTGTTCATGGCCGTCATGAGCTACGTCGTGGTCGCCATGCCGCCCGCCGCCGGGTGGGAGGGACAGGCCGCTTACGAAAGCGTGTTCGGCAGCACCTGGCGCATTGTCGCCGCATCGGTGATCGCTTTCTGGGCCGGGGAGTTCGTCAACAGCTTCGTGCTGGCCAAGATGAAGATCCTGACCAAAGGCAAGGCGCTGTGGAGCCGCACGATCGGCTCGACGTTCTTTGGCCAGGCGGTCGACAGCCTGATCTTCTACCCGATCGCCTTCCTGGGGATCTGGAGCACCGAACAGGTACTGACCGTGATGGTCACCAACTGGATGCTGAAAGTACTGTGGGAGGCGCTGCTCACCCCGGTGACCTATGTGGTGGTCGGCTGGCTCAAGCGCCGCGAGGGGGTGGAGGTCTTCGATGAGGGGACAGACTTCTCGCCCTTTGCCAAGGCAAATTCGGTCTGAATTTGCGGCCTTGGGGGCGGTCAATACCGCCCCCGGGGTGCTGACTAGGGGTCGAGATTCGGCTCAGGCCGGAGCGAGAATGGTGGCCCGTGAGAACCGGAGCGGAGCGACCTTACTGGTCGTGAGCACCGGAAGCACAGCGGGTTGCCGTTCGCAGCCCGGGATGGGCCGAAGGTCGGCCCCTAGTCCTGTCTCTTATACACA
>CAWUNP010000097.1:0-6087 GCA_963923805.1 uncultured Novosphingobium sp.
CAACATGGACGCTTGCACAGCCGCCTGACTGCCATCCTGCTGCCCGTTTATGGCCTTAATCTCCATCGCGCACAGCGCCTCAATTTCGACGGCCTCTTCGGCTAGCCGCATGGCAACCCTAGCCGCGCAGCCTACGCTTGCCGCCTCTTCCAACAGGTTCAAATACGCCCGCAGGGCCGGTGCATAGCGGCCGCCGCGTTCAAAACCCAGCAGGTACTTGGCCACGTCCCAGCCTCCGTTTTCGGGGCCCAGCCGATTGGCCTTAGGCACGCGAACGCCGTCAAAGAATACCTGGTTGAAGTCATGCTCGCCAGAAGCGTTGCGGATTGGCTGGACGGAAATTCCGGCCGAATCCATGTCCAGCATCAGGAAGGTGATCCCCGACTGCGGCCGCCCCTCGCCGGAAGTCCGTACCAGCGCGAACATCCGGTTGGCATAATGTGCATGGGTGGTCCAGATCTTGCTGCCGTCCAGAACATAGTCGCTGCCGTCGCCAGTGGCGCGCAGCTTGAGCGCAGCCAGGTCCGAACCGGCGCCGGGTTCGGAAAAGCCCTGGCACCAGTAATCCTCACCCGATAGAATGCGCGGCAGGTAATAGCCCTGCTGCTGCGCCGTTCCATAGTGGAACAGCACTGGCGCGATCATCTTCAACCCCATCGGTGCGAGGTTTGGCGCGTGGGTCACGGCGCATTCAAAAGCGAAGATGTAGCGTTGCAGCGAGCTCCAGCCGGTACCCCCGAATGCTTCAGGCCAGTCCGGCGCCGCCCATCCCCGGGCATATAGGATGCGCTGCCATTCCATTGAAATAGCGGGATCGATAAACACACTTGTCGCATAGCGGCCGGCCTGGCGTAGTTCGGGCGTCAGTGCCTGGTCCAAGAATTCACGGACACTGTCGCGGAAGGCGCGGTCCTCGGCAGTCAGAAATGGGTCAAGCGCAAGCATCACGATCCGTTGCCAGTTGCAGCCTTAAGGAGTTATGGTCGGGTCCTGTCGCCTTGGCCGCTGATCTAAGGGACAAGGCTGGCAGCAGGCACCGGATTGGCACCTGCTGCCAGCCTTATTGGACCGCTCTCAATCAGAACCGGGTGCGGACAGTAACACCATAGGTCCTGGGTTCCTGAGGGAATGTCACGCGGGCAAGACCAATCCCGCCCGCATTGACCGGCCCAGGCAGAACTGGGAGGCCGCGGAGTGGTGCATTCGCGGTAACTCCGACAGTCCTGACGTCGAAGATGTTGTTGCCCCAGAAATCGATCGCCCAGGCTCCGTTCTGAGCACCCAGTGTGGCGCGAAGGTTGACCTTGGTATTAGCCTTTTGGATATCGTCAGGAGACTTTACCAAGCTCAGGTCGCTGCCCAGCGTGCCTGTTCCTGGGAATACCGCCATCAATGCCTGAGTGGTGGTGCGACGGTCGGACTCGTACCGTGCCGAAGCGTTGAGGCCCAATGACAGGCTCGATCCGAGGTCTTTGTTCCAGTCAAAGCCGCCGACCAACACCCATTTTGGGGCATTGGTGAAACTCTGCCCACACAGCAGGGCCACGGACGCGGCCGGAGAAGCTCCGCCGCAATCTTTTGGATAGCGCGCATCGGTATAGCTGACCGCGGCATTGGCCGAAAATTCGCGGCTTAACTGCGCAGCCAGTTCCAGTTCGAACCCGGTGGACTTGGCTTTCTCGACATTGAAGGTGGTAAACTGGACTCCGGTGAATTCCAGCACCTGAAAATCGGTCATATCCTGGTGAAACAGCGCCAGATTGGCCGTCAGCTTGCGGTCGAAGAGCTTGCTCTTCAGGCCAAGTTCGTAGGCATTCACCTTTTCGGACTTGAAGCGCGGATCGGCCCCGCCCACCGCCGCTGTCATGTCGAGGTTGAAACCGCCTGCCTTGTAGCCGTGGCTGTAGCTAGCATATGCGTTTACATCGGAACCAAGGTCCGTAGCCAATTTTGCCGTGTAAATCAGTTCGTCGTCATTGAAGACCTGGTCGAATTCGCGCGGCGCGCCTGCCCATGCACCAACCGGAGTTACATTGAAGAAACAGCTGAGGCCAATTGCCGGCCCAACCAGTGGTTGCAGGCTTGACGGCAACAGCGGACCCACAAGGTTGGCGGCGGCGCAGGCATCATTACGAGCAGCGCGTTGGTCGTAGACACCCTGCTTACGATCCTTGGAGTAGCGCAGGCCGAAGTTGAAATGCAGGGTCTCGGTCAAGTGATAGGTGTTGTTGGTAAAGACCGACCAGTTGGTGCCGTCCTGCTGGAAATCGTTTATTGCGAAGGCTCCGGCCGCGCTGACACCGCCTGTGAAGACGTTGAACAGCGAATTGGGTACCGGCACACCTACCGATGTAAAGACCGCGCTCATGTAAGGTTGAAAGTCGGCCCCAAGCGTCGCCGACTTGGTCTCACGAATACGTTCATCCGCATAGAAACCCCCGACTAGGAAATCAAACTTGTCACCCAGCGAGCCGGCAAGGCGCAGCTCCTGCGTGAAGGACTTGATTTCCGTTTGCTCGTGGCCGCTGTTTGCAGTCGCTGTAGAACCTTCATTGGAGAGTGAAAACACATCGAGCGAGACAAAATCCGGCTCACCCACCGGCTCGGCGCGAGACCACCGGTAACCGGTAATGGAGGTCAGCTCCGCGCCGCCCAGATCGACATTGATCTCGCCAGAAACGCCCCACTGCTTGATCCGGTCCACATAGGTTGCGTCGTTGGACGATCGCAGGGATTCCAACGCCGAGCGGCCGGTATAAAGTGCGCCCCCGTTTGCAGGCAGCCCATTGGCCGCATAGGAACCGTTCACATAGCTGGATTCGCGGATGATGATCGCGTCGCAGCAATGTTCCTTCTGCTCGGAATAGTCGGCAATAAGGCGCAGGTTGAAGGCTTCGTTCGGTTCATAGAACAACTGGCCGCGCAGGATGTAGCGGTTGCGGTCATAGCTGTCGCCGCCGGCAGCATTGCGCAGATAGCCGTCGCGGTCCCGCCACGCCCCAGAAATCCGCAGACCCAGATTCTCTGCAATCGGCCCGGAAACGCCAGCTTGCAGGTTCAGCAGGTTGTAATTGCCATAGGTGGCGTTGGCGAAACCTTCGAACGCTTCCAGATTGGGCTTGCGGGTCTTGATCTGCAAAGCGCCTGCCGAAGTGTTGCGCCCGAACAGCGTCCCTTGCGGGCCGCGCAGAACTTCGATCTGCTCGACATCCAGCAAGTCGCCCAGCGCGATGCCGGGACGGCTCAGATAGACTCCGTCAAGGAAAATGCCGACCGAGCTTTCCAGGCCCGTATTGTTACCCGTGGTGCCGACGCCGCGCATGCGCAGCGTCGTTCCGCCACTCTCGCTCGGCCCGGTCTCTACTTTAAAGCTCGCGGATACGCGGTCGAGAGCCTTGAGGTCGCTGACCCCTGAACGGTCCAAAGCTTCTGCGTTGAACGCTGAAACAGCTATAGGAATGTCCTGCAGGTTTTCGCTGCGGAGCGTTGCAGTAACGATGATGTCTTGATCAGCATTTGCGGGCTCCGCATTCGCCTCGTTAGCGTGCGCAGTTGCGATGCTGCTCATCAACGCGATCGTCGCTGCGGTACATTGCAGGCCCAGCTTGGCATAGTTTCGACCAATCATTCAGCATCCTCCCAGTTTCATTCGTCTGAAAAACAGACGCGTTTTCTCTGCCCTTTCGCGGCCAGAAGTATTTCAGCGGGGAGCTCGTGACGATTGTGCTGACGGTCCGCATTCTCGCGGCACCCACAGAGCTTCATTCTCCCCTATCGATCGCCAAGCTAGCTAAAGGGTCAAAGTTGCGCAACTTAAATTTGCAGGTTGGCAAATTTAATGGGAATCCAGGCGTTTGAGGATCCTCAGTGACAACACGGGGTTCAAAGCTTAGATCGACGCCATGGACGTGGACGATAAACTGGCAATGAAACATAAACCGGCGCGCAAACGCGCTGAGCAAACCCGCGCGATTGAGACGCGACGTGGCATCCTTCAAGCTGCGCTGGATGAGTTTGCCGAATTTGGTTTCGAAGGTGCCAATGTCCGCCGGATTGCGCAGCGGGCTGGCACGACACACCAACTGGTTAATTATCACTTCCAAAATAAAACCGTGCTTTGGCAAGAAACGGCTGCTCTTGTCCTCGGCGAAGCTCTTGACCTAATTACCCAGAACCGCACGGACGCCCAAGAGTACGATCCCACGCTCACTTTAAAGCGTGAGCTTCGGGAGATGATGGCCTTCCACATGGCCCACCCGAAGATACAACGCTTCGTCATGCAAGAGTCGGTCCCTGGGAATCCGCGTCTTACATGGCTAGTTAACGCCTACTTACGCCCCATCCGGAAAAGCCAAACAGCTTTGCTTGACGCTGCGCAGGCCAAAGGTGGTTTAATGCCCGGCGATACGATGCTGATTTTCTATCTTTTGGTCGGAGCCATGACTGTAATGCCGACCATGGCCGAAGAGTTCATGCAAAATACTGGCATGTCTGCCATACCCGATGATTTGATAGACAGTTACTGGACTATGCTGGAATCTGTGCTGTTTCGTGCACCTAACAGCACCTAATTCGTACTCGTGTTAAGTTTTGAGTCGTTCAGTGGCGAATTTGTTGACCCTATCCCTGTAAATGTGTCCATTCAGAATGAGAGATTTCTGGCAAGATTGAAGCTGACAGCAGTGGAGTTTTGCCGATGAAGAAGTCGAAGTTCACGGGCGAGCAGATTGCCTATGCCTTGCGCCAGGCGGACCTGGGCGTGACGGTTGCCGAGGTATGCCGGAAGATGGGGATATCCGAGGCAACGTTTTACCGATGGAAGCAGCTTTATGGCGGCATGGGGCCATCTGAGCTCCGCAAGCTGCGGCAGCTTGAAGAAGAGAACCAGAAGCTCAAGCGACTGTTTGCTGATCTCAGCCTGGACAAAGCCATGCTCCAGGAGGTTCTGGCAAAAAAAGTCTAGCACCTGATCGGCGGCGGGAGATTGTTCACTGGCTCCAGGACCAGTTCCGGGTGAGCGAGCGCCGTGGTTGCAAGGCCCTGCGCTTTCACCGGCGGACACACCGCTACAAGTAGATCCGTGATGATCAGGTGCCGTTACGCAAACGGATCAAGGAGATCGCGGAGACGCGTGTTCGCTACGGCTATCGCCGTATCCACGTCCTGCTTCGGCGGGAAGGATGGGCAGTGAACGTCAAGCGCGTACACCGATTATATCGCCTCGAAGGTCTTAATTTGCGGGCTAAAAGGCCGCGCAGGCATGTCATGGCAGCACGCCGTGTTGAGCGGTCACTGGCATCCAGGCCCAACGAGATCTGGGCAATGGATTTTGTGTCTGACGCCCTGTTCAATGGGAAGCGGTTCCGGGCGCTAACCGTGGTGGATGCATTCACCCGCGAATGCCTGGCGATCCATGCCGATCAGGGCATAAAGGGCGAAGCAGTGGCGACAGTGATGGAGCGCCTGACGTTCCAGCGGGGGACAGCGCCCACAAAGATCAGGGTGGACAACGGTCCGGAGTTTATCTCCCGGGCGCTCGATCAGTGGGCCTATATGAACAAGGTGACGTTGGACTTCTCCCGCCCCGGCAAGCCCACCGACAATGCGTTCGCTGAGTCCTTCAACGGCAGGCTCAGGGACGAATGTCTGAACACGCATTGGTTCTTGTCATTGGACGATGCCCGGGTCAAGATCGAAGCGTGGCGATGGGACTTCAACGAGAGCCGTCCTCACACATCTCTGGGGTTCATGACGCCTGCCGAATTTGCTTCATCGGCCGGGGTTAACCCCGGCCGATGAAGCGCCAGATCTCTCGTTCTGGGCGGATACATTTCCGGGACAGGGTCAGCGTCAAGCGAGGGGTTGAATAATCCCCTTTGATCATTTAGCAGATTTGTCGAGTAGGACTAATCGGGTCCTTGAGACTATGCTTCAAGAGTTTGGCGTTATGAACTTTTTTCGTTCAGAGAAAACTATCAAGGTAATTACTTGGATTACGGCAATAATGTTCGCGATCCAGATGATCGCTTCAATGCGCGGCTGAAGTCTAGCTGCGCTTCACTTCTAGAGAATTAGGGGCAATCAGTT
>CAWUNP010000098.1:0-6086 GCA_963923805.1 uncultured Novosphingobium sp.
TCCCGCAAGGGACCAGCGCCGACGAACCTTCGGTAATCTGCCAGTCCACCAGCCGGCGAAATGCGGCTTCATCCACCGAACCTGTGGTGAACGGGGTAATCAGAGCCGGAATCGAGCCGGAGAACATGGACTTTATCCTTTTTCTTGGCCCATAGGGCCAAGGGCTGCCGGGACACTGGCACGCCCGCGTTGTTCAGCGCCTGATAAGGAGCCTTTGCCAAGAATGTCCAGCATGGTCCGCACGACTTTTGCTTTGCTGCTGGCAAGCGTGGCAATGACACCTTGGGCTGCTCAGGCGCAGGATGGGGCAGATTGGGACCGCGCCCGCGCCGCGCAGGCAGCCCAACCCGCCAGTCCGCTGGCCCAGGCCGTGGCCCGATGGAAGCAGCTTTCCGCCTCTGACCGGTTCCCCTTCAACGACTATGCCAGTTTCCTGCTGAGCTATCCCGGCTTCCCGGATGAGCTCAAGCTGCGCAGCTATGCCGAGCGGGCGCTTGAGCGCGAAAGCCTGCCGGCCGCCCGGATTGCCGCATTTTTCGATCGCTATCCGGCCATCTCGAATGGTGCCCGGGCCCGGCAAGCGCTGGCCCTGTTCGAACTCGGCCGCCCGGAAGCGCAGGAACTGGGCCGCGCGGTCTGGCGCGGCGGGCCCATGAGCGATCTGAGCGAGGCCGCGCTTTCGGCGCGCCTAGCCAAAGTGCTGACCCCGGCCGATCACGATGCCCGGATGGATGCCCTTCTGTGGAACAACAGCGCGGCCCAGGCGGCGCGGCAGATGCTGTATGTTTCGGCGGCGGCCCGGCCAGTGTTCCTGGCGCGACTGGGGCTGGTCAACGGCCAGGATCCGGCGGCCCAGGGGCTTGATCCGGGTGCCGGCGTGCTGCGGGATGCCGGCTATGTCTACAACCGCGTCCGGATGCTGCGCACGACCGGCCAGATTGCGCTGGCCGCATCGGTGCTGGCCACCCGCCCGCCTTTGGTTGCCCCGCCCCGCGATCCGCGGCGCTGGATCGGCGAACTGCTCTCCGTGGCGCGCCGCAGCGAAGCGGCCAATGCGGTGCGGATCGCCGCCAGCATTGATGAGGCCTTTGCGCCGGGCACCGATATCAGTGCCGAATCGTTCCAGGTGCGCGACGATTATACGTCGCTGATGTGGCTGGGCGGCACCCGGGCGTTGAACGACTTGCGCGCACCGGCCCGCGCCGCACCGCTGTTCTATCGCTATGGCGCGGCTGCCCGCAGTCCGCAGACCCGCTCGAAGGGCTATTACTGGGCTGGCCGCGCCATGGCACTGGCCGGCAACCCGGCCGAGGCAAAGCGCTATTTCGAATTGGCAGCAGCCCATCCCGAACAATTCTACGGCATGCTCTCGCTTGAGCGGCTCGGCCGTTCGCTGCCCGCGTTTAACCAGCAGCCGGGCGCGGTTCCGACCCCGGCCGAACGCGCCGCGTTCAACGCCCGCCCGCTGACCATGGCAGTGCGTGAAGTGGCCCGCGAGACAGACTGGCCCACCGGGGTCCGCTTTTTCCGCGAGATCAGCGAACAGGCCATCACCGAGGCTGACCACGTGCTGGTGGCCGATCTCGCGCGCGAACTGGGGCGCCGTGATCTGGCCGTAATCCTGGCCCAGGCGGCGCACACCGATGGCTTCGGGGAATTTCACAAGACCGGCTATCCGCTGATCCCCGTGGTCGCCGGGTCGAACTGGACGATGGTCCACGCCATCACCCGGCAGGAAAGCCAGTTCGCGATGAATGCGATGAGCTATGTTGGGGCGCGGGGCCTGATGCAGCTGATGCCCGGCACCGCGCGTGAACAGGCCAGCAAGATGGGGCTGGAATACAGCGCCGATGCACTGATCCGCGATGCCGCCTACAACATCACGCTGGGCGATGCCTATTTCCGGCGGATGCTGGAATACTACAACGGCAGCTACCCGCTGGCCGTGGCGGCCTATAATGCCGGTCCGGGCAACGTGAACAAGATCCTGAAGGCCAATGGCGATCCGCGCAATGGCGCGATCGATTGGGTCGACTGGATCGAACGCATCCCGTTCAGCGAAACACGCAACTATGTGCAGCACGTGCTGGAAAATGCCGTGGTCTATGAAGCCATGAACCCGGACCGGGCGCGGATGCCCGGACCCAACCCGCTCAGCCGTTTCCTTGGCAAGCGCACACCGGGCTAAACAGCATGAAACCAGACGCCCCCCCGATTACGCCGGCCGGGATGGCCGCCTTGCGGGCGCGCTATGATCATCTGCTGGGGACCGAGCGTCCGGCAATCGTCGAGATCGTCAGTTGGGCCGCCGGCAATGGCGACCGCAGTGAAAACGGGGATTACCTCTATGGCCGCAAGCGGATGCGCGAGATTGACCGCGAACTGGCCCGTCTGGCGCGGCGGATGAAGTTCTGCCGGGTGGTCGATCCGGCCCGCCAGGAAGACCGCACGCGGATCTGGTTCGGCGCGACGGTGATCATCGCCGATGAGGATGACAACCAGCGCACCGTCACCCTGATCGGCGATGATGAACAGGATGCCGGAAAGCACCTGATCGGCTGGTCCGCGCCCCTCGCCCGCGCCTTGCGCGGCGCGGCCGTGGGGGACTTGCGCCGGGTCCGCCTGCCCGGCGGCGAAAAGGAGTGGGAGGTCATGGCGATTTCCTATCCCGACGCCTGACGCTTTTCCCCGCCCGCAGTTTCTGCAATGGAACAGCCATGGCCGAAGTGATCAACCTGCGTCTGGCCCGCAAGGCCCGCGCCCGTGCCGATGCCGCGCGTCAGGCCGCCCAGAACCGCGCCGTTCACGGACAAGGCCGGGCGGAACGCCAATTGCACAAGCTGGAAGAAGCCCGCCAGAACCGACAGATCGATGCCCATCTGCGGGACAAGGACTGATGCGCACCACTTACGATT
This sequence comes from uncultured Novosphingobium sp., assembly GCA_963923805.1. Lineage (GTDB taxonomy): Bacteria > Pseudomonadota > Alphaproteobacteria > Sphingomonadales > Sphingomonadaceae > Novosphingobium. The sequence goes on from CAWUNP010000098.1 coordinate 2,916, forward strand.
CCGCCACGGTCAGGCTTTACCACCTTGATGGTACCTGCGAAGGCGGCGGAGCGAAGACCCTGCTTTACGGCCCTTTGGCCGAGGCTTTGCACGTAGCGGCCCAGCAACCAGCCGAGGTGCAGGATGGCCTGTTCATTGCCACGGACAACGATGTGGTCGCCTACCTCGATCTGATTGGCGAAGACTGAAATGCTGCGGCGCGCGCTTTTGCTAGTGGCCGTGGTGGCCGCTCCCGCCCTGGCCCGCGACAGCCTGGGAATGTTCGGCCAATGGGGCGCCTTCAGCGATCCGCAGGCGCAGGGCGGGCCGCGTTGCTATGCCATCGCCATGGCTGCACCATCCACCCTGAAACGCGATTACCAGCCCTATGCCACCATTGGCACCTGGCCGCGCCAACAAGTCCGCGGGCAGGTCCATTTCCGGCTGTCGCGAAAGCTGATGCCCAATGCACCGATCACGCTGTTGCTAGGCGGCCAGCGATACCGGCTGGTCGGCGGCGGAGGCGATGCCTGGGCCGCCGACCAACGCATGGATGCAGCCATTGTCGCCGCGGTCCGCTCTGCCGGGGAGATGACGGTCAGCGCTCGCGGGGCGGACGGGCGCGGTTTTACCAACACCTGGCTGCTCGACGGGGCAGCGACTGCGATGGATGCTGCCGCAGTCGGTTGCGCCCGTCTGCGCTAACAATCGATCAGAACCGCAAGCCGACGCTGGCGACAACCTGATGGCGATCGGTATCAATCCGGAACCGGCTTGAATCGGGCGTGGTGCCGTTAAAGTCGGTTTCGGCCTCGTTATAGTTCGAATAGCGGTATTCGATCTTGGCAAAGGCATTTTCGCCAATCGCCGTCTCAACCCCGGCGCCAAGGCGCCAACCATCGGTATCCAGCCGCTGGTTGAGGTCGACGGTGCCATCGGTCCCCTCCAGATTGAAGCGGGCGTTGGTATAGCCGCCCTTGGCATAGACCAGCATGTTATCGCCCAGGATGAAGCCGGCCCGGGCACCAACATAGATATCACGGCCCGCTTCGACCCGGCCAAGGTTGAACGTGTTCGGCACGCCATCGTTATCGGCATCGGCGGTGCTGTCAGTCAGCTCGGCCTCGGCGCCAACCACCAGGGCATCGCCCAAGGCAACGTCGAACCCTACCCCGCCGCCATAGACGATGCCGTTGATCGACTGGTCATGGTCGCGCGTGGTGCCGTCATCAACCGAACTGCCGGATCGGTTCTTATCCCAGCCGACCGTGGCTTCGACACGCGGACCGGTGAACGTCGCCCGGGCATCCTGCGCCAGTGCCGGGCAGGCCGGCACAATGGCGCCGACCGCGAGTGCTGCGAGGATCTTTTTCATGTGCAGTCTCCAACCTGTTGCGCCCTTCGTTTGCGGGGCAGACAGCGGAAGATCGCGAAACGGTTAAGGTTTCGCCGGACGAGACGGGCAGAGCCCCGGGCACGGCAAGGCACCCCCTTGGCCAGCGCCTTTGCGCTTTGGAGCCATGTTCCCTATATCGCGCGCCATGCAGATTCCCGGCCTTATCGATCCCGTTCCCGTCGCTCGCGACATCACCCCGCGCGAGGATGGCCGCGTTGACCTGATCGGTCTGCCGAAGCAGCGGATTGCCGAACTGTTCGAAAGCGCCGGCCTTGATGCCAAGGCCGCCAAGCTGCGCGCCAAGCAGGTGTTTCACTGGCTCTATCACCGCGGCGTGACCGATTTTGAGGCGATGACCGATATCGCCAAGACCATGCGCCCTTGGCTGGCCGAACGCTTTGTCATCGGCCGACCGGAAATCGTGCTAAGCCAGCATTCCAGCGACGGCACTCGCAAGTGGCTGCTCAAGACGGCAGACGACCATGAATTCGAGATGGTCTTCATTCCCGATGCCGATCGCGGGACGCTGTGCGTTTCCAGTCAGGTCGGCTGCACGCTCAACTGCCGCTTCTGCCACACCGGCACGATGCGGCTGGTCCGCAACCTGACCCCGGGCGAGATCGTGGGCCAGGTCATGCTGGCACGCGATACGCTGGGCGAATGGCCCAAGGCCGGTCAGGCTGATCTTGCCGCGCTGGGCGATGATATGGTCGATGACGACGGCGGCTATTCGGCTGACGGCCGCCTGCTGACCAACATCGTGATGATGGGCATGGGCGAGCCGCTCTACAACTTCGACAATGTCCGCGATGCGCTGAAGCTGGTGATGGACGGCGATGGCCTGGCCCTGTCAAAGCGCCGGATCACCCTTTCGACCAGCGGCGTCGTGCCGATGATGGCCAGGTGCGGTGAGGAAATCGGCGTAAACCTGGCTGTCTCGCTCCACGCTGTGACCAAGGACATCCGTGACGAAATCGTGCCGATCAACCGCAAGTACGGTCTTGAGGAATTGCTGCAGGCTTGCGCCGACTACCCGGGTGCCAGCAATGCCCGCCGCATCACCTTTGAATATGTGATGCTGAAAGACAAGAACGACACCGACGAACACGCGCGCGAGTTGGTCCGCCTGATCAAGCAGTATAAGCTGCCGGCCAAGGTCAACCTGATCCCGTTCAACCCCTGGCCGGGCGCGATCTATGAATGCTCAACGCCCGAGCGGATCAAGCGCTTCTCCGAGATCGTCTTCGAAGCCGGGATCAGCGCCCCGGTGCGCACCCCGCGCGGGCGCGATATCGATGCGGCCTGTGGTCAGCTGAAGACCACCGCGCAGAAGCTGAGCCGCGCCGAGCTGGACCGCCTGGCCGAAGAAAAACAGGCAGCGCTTGGCTGATTTTGGCAGTTGGCCTTGCGGCTGCCACGGCTCAACAGGGTGTGAAATCTGCAGTTCAGGTTAAGAGTTAGAGGCTTTCTTCAGCAGTTTCGCAAGAACAGGAGAACGCCGATGTTTCGCAAAACGTTGATCGCAGCCACGCTGGCCGCCACCACCCTGCCCGCCACTTCGGCCTTTGCCGACCCGCCGCGCTGGGCTCCGGCCCATGGCTACCGCGCCAAGCATGGTCATATCGCCTATCGCGAGACCCAAAACGGCGTGCGCTATTGGCGGGGCAATGACGGCCACTATTACTGCCGACGCGGTGATGGCACCGTTGGCCTGCTGACCGGCGCCGCTCTGGGTGCCTTGCTGGGCCGGGCAATCGACACCCGCGGCGAACGCGCAACCGGCACGATCCTGGGCG